>SXPW01000019.1 GCA_005793785.1 Actinomycetota bacterium
CGACTGCATCCGCCGTGACGGTGATGCCGAAGGAATCGAGCACGTCGCAGACGAGTTGAACGTCGGTGGTTTCGTCGAAACTGAAACTGACGGTGTGTTCGTCGATGGTTCGCAGCACGATGTTGTGGCGGAGTGCCCGCTGGTGGATGCGTGCGGCGTCGACGTCACCAACCGTGATCGTGTCGAATCGGGAACCCTCGGCGATCGTGCCGATGGCCCGGTCTTCGAGCAGCGATCTGGCGGCGTGGGCGAACGAGCTCACCCTCCGGGCGATGCCTTGCAGACCGTCCCTGCCGTGCCACGCCGCGTAGAACCCTGCGATGTTGGCCAACAACGCCTGTGCCGTACAGATGTTGCTCGTTGCCTTCTCCCGGCGAATGTGTTGTTCGCGAGTTTGCAGCGCCAAGCGGAGTGCGGGTCGTCCCGCGGTGTCGGTGCTGACTCCCACCAGTCGACCGGGCAACGATCGAGCGAACGTGTCGGTGGCGGCGAGGAACGCCGCATGCGGACCGCCGAATCCCATCGGGACGCCGAATCTTTGGGCGCTCCCGACGGCGATGTCGAATCCGAGACTCGCCGGAGTCGTCAACAACGTGCTGGCGAGGAGGTCCGCGATGCATACGGCGATCGCGCCACGCTCGCGGGTGGCCGTGGTCAAGCGACGAAGGTGCTCGTCGGTCGCGATGACGCCACTCGACGCTGGTCTCGACACCACGACGCAGAACGCGTCGACGGTCGAGAGTTCATCCAAGGGCGCCACGTGCACGGTGAGACCGACTGGTTCGCAACGTGCGCGCAGTACTGCAAGATTTTGAGGGTGCGTATCGGCGTGCACGGCAACGATGTGGCTGTCGCTCCGGGCGGTGCGGCGAGCCATCGTGACGGCTTCGGCGATCGCCGTTGCCTCATCCAACAGCGAGGCGTTGGCGATGTCGAGACCGGTCAACTCGGTGATCAGCGTTTGGAAGTTGAGCAAGCCTTCCAGCCGACCTTGACTTATTTCGGGCTGGTAAGGGGTATAGGCGGTGTACCACGCCGGGTTCTCCAGCACGTTGCGCAGGATCACGGGTGGCGTCACGGTGGGGAAGTAGCCGGTGCCGATGACGCAGCGTCGAACGACGTTCTTTCCGGCGATGAGTCGCAGTTCCTCGAGTACCTCGGACTCTCCGACGGCGGGTGGTAGGTCGAGCGCGGTCCGTTCGAGGATGCTGTCGGGGACCACCTTGGCGAGCAGGTCCTCGTTGGATTCATAGCCGAGTGCGCGGGCGATGTGCGCGCGTTCGGCGGCATTCGTGCCGATGTGCCGGGATTCGAATTTCATGGTGCCTCGTGCTCGACCGTGGTGGTGCCGACGCGACGCTCGCGCCCGCACCCCCGCTGTCCTTGGCACCTGAGAGCTTCGGCGACGAATCGCCTTTCCCCGTCGGTGGGGGAGATGTCGCTCTCCCCGCTTTCCAGCGTTGCCAGTCGACTCGGTTCGGGTACCTGAGAGGTTCCGGGGTGGTTGCTCCTTCGGTGTGACGATGCGCCGGCCGCGCACTTCACTCTCCCGAGTCGCCTAAGGCACCCTCAGCGTAGTTCTCGAACCTTGGCTGGGTCGTGACGGTGACCGCGGAAACTCGCCGACTGGCAGGTCCGAGGCGTGGGGCATCTAGTGTGACCGACATGACCACGACACTTCCCGCCCAGGCACTCACCGATGCAGTGAGCGCCTTTTTTGCGGATCTCGGTAGCAAGTACATGCTCGATCCCGCCACCGCCGAGATCGGCAAGGCCGCCGGCTACTCCGACGGATTCTCGTTCTATTTCGCCGGCCGCGGGGGCGTGCTCGGAGATGTCGACGCCGACGTCGTGTATTCGGCCTTCATGTTCTTCGACCAGCCGCTCGTCCGCAAGATGTGGGAGCGCGGGGTCGCCGTCGAGGGCGCTCGCAAAGCCGGCTCACGATACGCGGGCGCGGCGGATGCATGGGGCAAGGCGCATCTCGGGGGCTTCGCGAACGCCAAGCGATTCAACGAACTGGCGGAGAAGGTCGTGCACTCCGTCGACGTCGGTGGCTTGTCGCTGTTCGCCGGATTGCGAGCCGAGCCGTTGCCAGCGGATCCCGTGGCGCGCGCATACCGACTCGTGACGTACCTGCGCGAGTTGCGCGGTTGCATCCACATCAACGCAGTGGTGGCGGAGGGTTTGTCGGGAATCGAAGCGGTGCTCACCGCCGACAACGGCGCGTTCTTCGCCAAGATCCACGGTTACCAGGAACCGTATCCGGACGTGTCCCACCTCGCGGCACGGCGTGCCCGAGTCGAGGAGATCACGAGTCAGCGAATGGCCGATGTCTACGACAAGTCGCTGTCGGCAACGGAGCGAGGTGAATTCGCCGCACTCGTTGCGGAGATGAAGGCGAGCGTCGCCTAGGGATTCGCCTACGGGCGACGCGTACGGGGCCACGGCCCCAGGTCGTTGATCGCCGCAACGGTGCTGGCGATCGACTCGGGCGGAACCGGGTGGCTGATCAGGTATCCCTGCGCCTTGGCGCACCGCATCTCACCGAGCGTCTGGAGTTGGCGGACGCTCTCCACGCCTTCGGCAACCATGTCCAGGCCCATCGACTCGCACATCGCGATGATCGTTCGGACCAGAGAGCGAGCATCGTCGTCATCGGCCACGCCGTTGATGAAGGTGCGGTCGATCTTCAGGCGCTGGATCGGGAACTTCTGCAACAGCGAGAGCGACGAGTATCCGGTGCCGAAGTCGTCGATGGCCACGCGGACCCCCAATTCGCACAATTTGTCGAGTGCGGCGAGCGCCTGATCCGGCTGGGCGATCATCACTCCCTCCGTCACCTCGAGCCACAACTGCCTGGCCGGAATGTGCGCACGAGTGAGCGCCTCGCTCACCACGTTGACGAAGTTCGGGTCGCTCAACTGGCGAGGGGAGACGTTCACCGCCATCGTTGCATCACGTGGACAAATTCCGCTCGCGATCCACTCACTCAGGTGGGTGAGTGCCTCGAGCAGAGCCCAGGAGCCGATCGGCACGATGATTCCGGTCTCCTCGGCGATCGGGATGAATTCGGCTGGTGAGACGGTGGAACCGTCCTCCCTGTCCCACCGCATCAGCGCCTCGAACCCGACCACCTCGCCCAGACCGATGTCGATGATCGGTTGATGCACGAGGCGCAGTTCGCGTCGTTCGAGGGCCCGATAGAGCGCCGTCTCCACCGCCAGGCGTTGCGTCACGCTGGCCAACATCGACTCGTCGAAGATCGCCACACAGTTCCGCCCGGACTCCTTGGCACGGTACATCGCGGTATCCGCGTGCCGGAGCAAGTCGTCGGCGGAGTTGGTGACGGACGGTCGGTAGGTGGACACGCCGATGCTGGCGGAGACGAAGACGTCCCCCTGGCGAAGCGCGAGCGGCTCATGGAACGATTCGAGTACCCGGTCGGCGAGCACCATCGCATCGCTCAGACCGGAAGTCCGTGGATCGAGCACCACGAACTCGTCGCCGGCGATTCGACCCACCACGCACTGGGTGGGCAACACCACACGCAGGCGCTGGGCGACTGCGACGAGCACGTCATCACCTGCCGCATGGCCGAGGCTGTCGTTGATGTTCTTGAATCGGTCGACGTCGATGAACAACACGGTGGGTTGGCGCCCGTCCCGCCATGCCGTGCGAAGTGCCGTGTCGACGTGTTGCAGCATCAAACTGCGATTGGGCAAGCCCGTGAGGGCGTCGGTTTGGGCACTCGTCACCAACTGTTGCTGCAGCGTCGCATTGGCGCGGACGGCGAGCACGACTCGAACCAGGACCACCACCGAGAGCACGAGCACCGACACGGTTCGCACGACTCGATCCGGCGTGTCCCGTGCGTCGGTCAGCGCAAAGACGGCAATCGGAACCACCAGACCGGACGTGATGACGACGAGGCGGCCGGCCAACGGTCTGGTCGCACGGTAGGCGCCTTGCGCGGTGAGAAAACGTATCTCCGGATGCAACAAGGTGGCGGCCGCCCCGAAGAGTGCCATCACGTACGGTGCGTTGAGCAGTGAGATGGGGAGATCGGCGCGACCCGCGTCGTCCACCGCCCACAGCACGTCTCCGACGAGCGAAGCACTCACCGCAACCGTCGCCAGCCACACCACGGTGGTGTTCTCCGAATCCCCGAGGAGCAACGTGGCGAGCAGAAAGAGCACCACCGCCGCCAGCGCGAACGTGAGACCACGCACCACGACCACCCCCGGCTCGTCGGAGATGGAGGAAAACAGGGCACGCAATACACCGATCCACAACACGACCCACGTTCCGAGTGAGAGGATCGAGGCGTCGGCGAGGATGCCGATCGGCTCACGCCCGATTCGTCGACGAACCACGACCAACAGCCCGACGATGAGCGTGACCTGCACGAGCAGAAAGAGCACCTCACCAGCGATGTGTGCGCCCGCTCCGAGGGAGTCCCTCGACAACACTTGGCCGCCGAGGATCGAGGTCGTGATGACGGCAAAGCCGAGGAGAATTCGGCGGTCCAACTGATGCAATCGGGCGGAGACGAGCGCAGAAATCGCCACGAGGACGATGGCGAATGCGTACGTTGCGGTGCCGAACGTGGCCACAGTCAACGTCAGGTGCGCCACGGTTGCGACCGTTCCGGCGAGGAACACCGTCCACGCAGTGCGTTCGAGCGTGCGTTCAGTCACGCAAACACCACCGACCCAACGGTAGTAAATCCCCAACTCGCATCGGGTGATTCGGTATTCTGAGGGCGGGCGGAGGTTCGACACCTCGGGCGCGTCAGCGCTCATCGGAGACCCATGTTCATTACCCGCCATACACGGCTCGGCGACGTCGATCTTCGCGACCGCCTTTGGAACTTCTACCGACGGGCGTACGCGAACAATCCGGTGCTTCCCTTCACGGAACTGGTGAATCGCTCGGAGTTCGACGAGGCGTTGCTCAATTCCACCAATCGCGTGTGGGTGGTGTGGGAATCGGACGTCCCGGTCGTCATGACGTTGATTGCAACGGACGTCACCTCGACCCGTTGGCTCAACCCCGACTACTTTCGTCGACACCACGCCGAACGCATGCGCAAGGGTCTGGTGCATTACGTCATGTGGGTCGTGGTCGATTCGCAGGTCGAACTGCGGGGCGCGAACATCGCGCTCGCCAAGGAGGCGCTCGCCGCCGAAGCGCGAGACGGTGCACTCCTCGTGTTCGACCTCCCGGAATCGCGACAGCCGGGTGACGACGGAGCCGCCGCTGAATTGATGCTACGGATGGGTCGGATGGTCGGCGAAGTTCAACTGGTTCCGTTGGCCGCGCAACGATTCTTCGCGCTCGACTTTGCTGCGGTCGGAGCCGATGACACGAATCCCCACGGGGATAACATGAAGGAGGCCATGGGCACCCCCGCAACATGACGGTTGCCGCATCCGCCACCACCGTGGTGATTCCGGGATCCCATCTCATGTCGGCGTTGTTGGGGGAGCGCGACGAGTTGCTCCGCCACGTCGAACGTGCATTTCCGCGGTGCACCATCGTCGTGCGCGGCAACGAGGTGATGACTTCGGGTGAGGATGCAGACACGGTCGGTCGACTCTTCGAGGAACTTGCCGAACTCCTCCAGCGGGGTGAAACATTGGACCCGGTCGTCCTTGGTCGGGTCATCGACATGGTTCGTTCCGATGTGAGCCCGAGCAGCGTGCTCACGAGCGACATCGTCCGGGTGGGCCAGAGTCGTCCGGTACGAGCCAAGACCGCCGGACAGCGCCGGTACGTCGATGCAATCGCCGAACACGTCATCACCTTCGCCCTCGGACCGGCAGGAACCGGAAAGAGTTGGCTGGCCGTGGCGATGGCCGTGCAGGCGCTTCACGCCAAGACGGTGCAACGCATCATCCTCACCCGTCCCGCAGTCGAGGCCGGGGAGCGACTCGGAGTCCTTCCCGGTGACCTCATGGCCAAGATCGACCCGTACCTGCGACCCCTGTACGACGCGCTCCACGACATGGTGGGTGCAGAGCACGCCCAGAAGTATCTCGAGCGGGGCGTCGTGGAGGTCGCACCGCTGGCGTTCATGCGGGGTCGCACGTTTAACAATTCCTTCATCATCCTCGACGAGGCTCAGACCACCACGCCCGAGCCGAGGAAGATGTGCCTGACGCGAATCGGATTCGGATCCAAGGTCGTCGTAACCGGAGATACGACCCAAGTGGACGTTCCGGATGGACGTAGCGGCCTGGCCGGCCTCGAACGCGTGCTTACCGGAATCGAAGGCCTGACGTTCGTTCATCTCGAGTACTCCGACGTCGTTCGCCACAGGATCGTGGCCGACATCGTCGCGGCCTACGAGAACTCCGCGGACAAGGCATCACCGCGTACTCGCAGCACCAAGCGTCGTGATTGACCGACCGAGATCCCTCACCCCGCGACGAGCAGGCGGCGACGGCAACGTCGAGGTCTTCGTCTCCGACGAACAGAGCGACGTCGAACTCGACGCGCAACGCTGGCAGACGCTCGCATCGCGCGTACTCGCAGCCGAGGGCGTGCGCGGGCAGGCCGAGATGGCATTGTTGTTCGTTTCGCTGGAGGTGATGCACGAGATGAATCGCGTCCACATGGGGGTGGACGCGCCGACCGATGTCCTGGCGTTCCCGATCGACCTCGTCGACAGTTCGCGGGCGACGGGCCCGACTGCGCGATCGGCAACCCCGGTGCTCGCGCGGGTGGATTCCGGAGACTTACCCCTGCTCGTCGGCGATGTGGTGGTGTGTCCCGCCGTCGCACGCGATCAGGCACCTGCGCATGCGGGTTCGTTCGAGGACGAGGTTGCGCTCCTCGTCACCCATGGTGTCCTGCACGTGCTTGGCTACGACCACGACACACCCGAGAACGCCGATCGCATGCGAAGTCGCGAACGAGCCCTGCTCGAGGACCTGCACTGGCTCGGAACGGCGCCGAGCGCGTTCACACAGGGGTATTAGGAAATGTTGTCCGCCGCGCTCACCAACGGCGACGTCTGGGTCCTCGTTGCGGTGGGAATCCTCCTCGTCGTTCTGACGTTGCTGGCGCTCGCCGAGATGTCGCTCTCGCGCATCACCAAGCAGAAGGCCGAAGCGTTGCTCTCCGATGGTCACAAGCGTGGTGGATTGCTGGTGAAATTGGCGAGCGACCCGACTCGCTGGGTGAATCCCCTCCTGCTGACGGTCAACATCCTGCAGACGTTGCAGGCCACCCTGACCGGCGTCGTCGCCAATCGGGTGTTCGGGGCGCCCGGAGTGGTGATCGGTGTCGCGCTCAACGTGGTGGTGTTCTTCGTCCTCGCCGAGGCGGTGCCCAAGACGTATGCGGTGTTGTATTCGGTACGGGGCGCCACAGCGACCGCGCCGATCGTCTCGGCGCTCGCCGGTTTCTGGCCGCTCCGTCTGGCGTCGAACCTGCTCATTCGGGTGACGAATCTCATCGTGAAGGGCAAGGGTTTGGAACAAGGTCCGTTCATCAGCGAAACCGAGTTTCTCGGCATCGTCGAAGCCGCAGCCAAGGACTCGGTGATCGAGGCAGAGGAGCAGGAGCTCATCGAGTCGGTCATCGAATTCGGTGACACGAAGGTTCGCGAGATCATGAAACATCGCCAGGATGTCGTGACGGTCGAGGAATCCGCCACGGTGTCGCAGGCGCTCACCGTCGCCATCGAACATCAATTCAGTCGTATGCCGGTGATGCGAATCGACGACGACGACATCGACGATGTCGCGGGAACGGTCAACACCAAGGATCTCATGCGTCTCGAACGCGATGGTCGCGGGTCCGAATCAGTTAGACCGCACATGCGCGAGGCGCACGTGGTGCCGGAAGGGAAACCCGTCGCGGAGTTGATGCGTGAGATGCAACGCACGCAGAATCATCTCACGATCGTCGCGGACGAGTACGGCGCCTTCAGTGGCATCGTGTCTTTGGAGGATTGCCTGGAGGAACTCGTCGGGGAGATCGTCGACGAACACGACGACGTCGACGCCAGGTTCCGCACCCAGCCGGGCGGAGACGTCCTCATCGAAGGTGCAGTCGGAATCGAGGATGCCAACGAGCGGCTCGGCATCGACCTGAGCAACGCGGAATACGACACCATCGGCGGTTACGTGTTCGGAATGATCGGTCGAGTACCGCGCATCGGGGACGGGATCGACGCCGACGGTTTCCGGTTGTGCGTCGAGGAGCTCGACGGTCGGCGGGTCACCGTCGTACGCTTCGTTCCGAGGGCAGGGCGCGGACCGGCACCGAAGTAGGGTCTCGTTCATGGAAGTTTCGCTGAACGGAAAAGTTGCACTCGTCACCGGGGCCTCACGGGGCATCGGCAAGGCCATTGCCACGCACTTCGCCGCCGCAGGAGCGAAGGTGATGATCACCTCCCGCAAGGAGGACGCATTGCGAGCCGCCCGAGCCGAGATGTCCGGCGACGTGGAGATCTTCGCAGCAAACGCCGGCGACGTCGAGGCAGGCAAGGCATGCGTGTCGGCGACGATCGAGCGATTCGGTGCACTCGACATCCTCGTGAACAACGCGGCAACCAATCCCTACATGGGCCCGACGCTCGAAGTAGACGAGTCGCGGTACGACAAGACGTTCCAGGTGAATCTGCGCGGACCGCTGTTCTGGTGCAAGGCCGCATGGGAAGCACACTTGAAGGCGAATCCGGGCGTGATCATCAACATCGCGTCGGTCGGTGGATTGCGTGCGGAGGGATTCCTCGGCGTGTACAACCTGACCAAGGCGGCACTCATCCACATGACACGACAGTTGGCGGGAGAGCTCGGTCCCACGCGTGTCGTGGGAATCGCACCTGGACTCGTGAAGACCGACTTTGCGTCCGTCCTCGTGGAGAATTTCGGCGAGCGACTCGCCGGTCAGTTGCCCACTCGACGGCTCGGCGAGCCGGAGGACATTGCCAACCTCGCGTTGTTCCTCGCCTCCGACAAGGCGAGTTGGATCACCGGTGAAACCTACGTGATCGACGGCGGTGCGGGAGTGCGTTCCGGATCGATATAGGTGCGTGAATGCCGCAAGAGCGACGGCGCACCGACAACTAGTACGAATCCGAGGAACGTCGCCGATGCGACGTACGTCGCGCGTAGCCCGAAGTAGAAGGCGATCTGACCGCCGAGCACGGCACCGATCGCCGAGGTTCCCGTCCCGATGAAGCGGTACACGCTGTTGACGCGACCGAAGAGTTCCTGGGGAATCAACCGCTGACGAAGACTCACGGTGATGACGTTCCACACCGTTCCGAAGACCGCCATGAGCGCACCGGCAAGGACGACAGCCCACACCTGCGGCACCGCCGCGGGAATGATCTCCAGTGCGGCGAACATGAAATAGGCGGCGACGATCGCCACCGACGGGCCAAACCACTTGGCGATGCGGGCACCGGCGAGTCCGCCGATGATCGAGCCGATGGCGGCCGTCGCCAGGAGAAATCCGAACCCGCGGGGTCCCAACCCCAATTCATCGCGTGCGTACTTGGCGAAGATCGACTGGGCGAACATGTGGCACATGTTGGCTGCACCGAGCATCAGGGCCAGGGTGCGCAACAGTGGATGGTGCCACAACCACCGAAAACCGGTGAGGAAACTTTCGCGGTAGTTCTCGGTGCTCGTGGCACCCACGAACGGACGGGCGACCGTAATCGAAGCGAGCAGGAGTGCCGCCACGGCCAGAGCGGCGGCGTTGAAACCGAACGGCGCGGCGGCGGCGGCGACGAACAACCACGCGCCGATGGGTAGTCCGACGAACGAGTTGGCAACGACCTCGGCGGCATAGAGGCGTCCGTTCGCCTTTTCCAACAGGTGGTCATCGACGATTGCAGGAAGGAATGCCTGGGCCGACATGTCGAACAACACCTCACAAATGCCAAGGGCCAGGACCACGGCGATCATGATCCAGATCGTCACGACATCGGTGACGATCGTCAACGCCAGAATCGCAAAGAGCGCGGCGCGAATCAGGTTGGCGCGCGACATGATGCGTTTGCGATCGTGACGGTCGATGAAGATCCCGGCGGGGAGCGACAGCACCAACCAGGGCACCATGCTCGCGAAACTCACGGCGCTGATGAGACGGGAATCGTCGGTGAGGGTCAATGCAAGGAGCGGTCCGGCCGCACCGATGAGCCCGTCACCGAGATTGGACGTCGTCGATGCAGCGAATTGCCGCCAGAAAGCCGAGGGAAGTCGGGTGGTAGCTGCGTCGTGTCGGTCTTCGTTCAACCCGACAATTCTGACACAATCGGTTTGCCGAGCGCGGAGCGTGGAATCTGGGAGATGAGGACGAGTTTGCGCGGTGCGTAGTACTCGGCGAGCGTTTCCTTGACGTGCGCCCTCACGGCATCGAGCGCGGGTGGCGCCGACTGCGAGGTCGGCACCACCCAAGCACAAACGGCCGAGCCCCACTCGGCGTCGGGTACGCCCCGGACGACGACGTCACGAACGAGCGGGTGTTCGCGCAGGCGCTGCTCCACGAGATTCGGCCACACCTTGTTGCCGCCGGTGATGATGAGGTCGTCGCTTCGACCATCAATGACGAGACGGCCATCCACGAAGCGACCGAGGTCGCCGGTATCGAACCATCCATCGACGAGGGTGAGCGGCGCATGTCGGTAGGTACGCGCGATGCTCGGCGTGCGGAGGTGGATGCGACCGTCGGTGATTCGTACGCCGACATCATCCATGGGTAACCCGTCGTACACCACGCCGCCGCAGGTTTCGGTGAGACCGTAGGTGGCAACCGCATTGCTGGGGAGCGCTGCAGCGGGTGCGGCACCAACGAGCAACATCTTCCAGTTTTCGAACGAATGGCGGGCGAGCAAGGTCGGCACGAGCGAGGCATGGGTGGCTCCCGCCGTCCGGGCTCGAGCAATGGAGTCTTCGTCGACGTGGTCGGCGAACGACAGCGCCGAGGAGAGGTACATCGCGCGGCTGAGCACGCCGAACCCGGCGATATGGGCGGGCGGTAGACACAGCCACCAATGGTCGTGCGCCGTCAATCCGAGTCGTTCGGTCACCATCACGGAATGGGCACGCAGGCCGCGATGGGTGTGCACGACGCCCTTCGGACGCCCGGTCGATCCACTCGTGGCGATGACGAGGGCGTCCCCGGAAACCAAAGTGATCGTCGGTTCCTTCGGGGACTCGACGGCGATTAGTTCGTCACCGGTGACGATCACGTCGGCCCCCAGTTCGCGCGCCAATTTGTGGCGAACCGCCCTGCTCATTCGCTGGTCGAGCGGCAGAACGGCATTGCCCTCGTCCCAGATACGACGGACCTCGTCCGCGAGCAGTCGCGATGCCGCGATATCGAGGGCGATGAGCCTCGTCACGCTGTCACGCTATGGCGTTCGACCATCGTCCGTTCCAGAGATACATCGAGATGCGCACTATCGTGCCTACATCGTGACGAGCGCAGAGACGTGGTGGAGCGGCGCCCGCCCGCGCACGTTGCCGGCAGCCGTGGTACCGGTGATGATCGGCGCGGCGGTGGCGAGCACCGTCGATGGAATCACGGCACGAACCTTCCTCGTGAACGGCGTGCTGGCACTCGTCGTGAGCCTGGCGCTGCAAGTCGGCGTGAACTTTGCCAACGACTACTCCGACGGAGTTCTAGGCACCGACGATGCGCGCACCGGCCCACGTCGACTGGTGGCCTCGGGTTCGGCGAGCGCGACTGCGGTGAAGCGGGCTGCGTTCGTGGCGTTCGGGGTGGCTGGTGTGGCGGGACTCGTGCTAGCCGCCGCGACGACGTGGTGGTTGGTTCCGGTCGGTGCGGTGTCGATGGTGGCGGGCTGGACCTACACCGGCGGACCCAAACCGTATGGCTACGTCGGGCTCGGGGAACTCTTCGTGTTCGTCTTCTTCGGACTCGTTGCGACGGCAGGCACCACCTACGTGATTGCGGAATCGATCACACTGCTGTCCGTCGTTTCTGGGGCGATGGCCGGGTGTCTCGCGGTGGCGCTCCTCGTGGTGAACAACCTGCGCGACATCGATACCGATCGCGATTGCAACAAGAAGACGCTCGCAGTTCGTCTCGGTGCACACCGAACCCGGTTGCTGTACGTGGCGACGTACGTTGCGGCAACGCTGTGCATGATCGTGGCGGCTTTCGAGGTGCGCACCGCGGCGATCGGAGTGGCGGGCATGTTGGCGGCATTGCCAGCGACCACGACCGTCCGCTCGGCCCGAACCGCCCCTGAATTGATCGCGGCACTCGGGATGACCGCGAGAGCGCAACTGGTGATCGGCGCCCTTTATTCCTTCGGTGTGTTGATCCAGTAGGACAGTTCGCGGGCCACCGCCTCGGGTTGCTCGAGGTGGACGCTGTGTCCGGCCCCGTTGATGAGGGCCAATGCCCCACGTGGTGCGATCGTCGCCATACGTCGAGCCAACGAAGTGAACTTCTGGTCGCGAGTACCGGCAATGGCGAGCAGCGGGGTGGTGCGCGTCGCGAGTTCGTTCCACATCGGTGCGACTGCACCTTGTCCGCAGCGGGCGAGGCTGGAAGCCAGACCACGTGCCGTGTTGACACGACGATCGTCGATGAGTGCCCGGTCGTGCGGCAAGTCGGCAAAGAGCGGTTGAGCGAGCCACTCCTCGAGGAACGCGTCGACACCGACGTCGATGATTCGTTCCGCAAGTTGGACATCGCTACGTCGACGCCGTTCCCGTTCGTCGGCATCCTCGATTCCGGCGGTGCCGCTCACCGACACCACCGAGCGCACGACGGCGGAGTGGTGGAGCGCCGCGGCGAGGACCACCCGTGCGCCGAGCGAATACCCGACGTAGTGGGCACGACCTGCAGTGGCGACGAGTGCCGAGGCGGCTTCGTGGAGGTCGGAGTCTCGAGTTCCGGCATCGCCGTGACCGGGGAGATCGACCAACACGCACCGCACGTTGGTCGATAGTCGAACGAGCTCGGTTGCCACGGGGCGCCACGCCGATCGCGTCTGGGTGAATCCGTGGGCGAAGACGACGATGTCGGTGCCGTCGCCCAGGGATTCGCAGGGCAGTGGTTCCGTCATGGGCACGTCACGCCGTTGCCATCTTCCGCAGCAGTCGGACGAACGTCGTCGAATCCTGCGCACCAGGAACTGCGAACCCGTCGTTGAAGACGAACGTCGGCACCGCCGTGATGTCGCGTTCCGCCGCCCACGCGAGGTCGTCTCGCACCAGGCGAGTCAGTTCATCGTCGGCATGGTCGGCATGGTCGGCGATGGTCGAGCGGTGAGTGTCAGCGACGAAGCCCGCCCGGGCGGCACACGCGGTCAGCACTGCAGGGTCTCCGATATCGAGTCCGTCGGTGAAGTACGCCTGCATCACGGATTCGTTCACCGCCGCCTCGAGATCGGGTCGGTCGCGGGCAACCAGTTTCAACAATCGATGGGCCTGCATCGTGTTCGCGCGAAGCGCGCGATCCATCCGAAACTCGATTCCTTCCTCTGCGGCCGTCGCCGTCACCGATGCGATGATCGACTCGGCGCGGGTCGTGCCCCCGAACTTGCGCGCGTACGCCTCGATGACCGGCTCCGGCTCGTCGACGGGAGCCGTCGGGTCGAGTTGGTATGCGCGATAGGAGACCGAAAGGTCAAGTGTCACGCCCTCGTTCAACAACGTCGTGACGGCGCGGTCGAAACGGCGCTTTCCGATGTAGCACC
>SXPW01000148.1 GCA_005793785.1 Actinomycetota bacterium
CAAGTTGTCGGTGACGACGACGTCGTAGCGGTGGGGGTCCTGCACGAAATAGATGCACGCTGCGTCGACGTGGTTGTAGGCGGTACCGATCGCAGGATGTTCGGCGGCCACCTGGTCGAACGTCCGTTGCCAGAGATCGCCGGCGAAGGTCAGGACGTTCGTCTTGTGCACGAGGGTTACGTGCTTTCGCTCGCGCGTAGCGGCGAGTCCGAAGGCGTAACGAATGCAGCGCTCCACACCGTGACGGGTGTTCACACTCCCCTGCGTGGCGACCTCATCGGCCGTTCCCTTGCGCAACACTCCGCCTTCACCGACGTACGGTCCCTCGGTGTTTTCGCGAATCACCACGAAGTCGTGCCGACGCGTGTGGCCCGGAGCAGTACCAATGAAGGGACGCTGATTGATGTACAGGTCCAAGGCGAATCGCAGCTTGAGCAGCAAACCTCGTTCGATGACCCCGGGTGGTACGGCGGGGCTACCCACTGCGCCGAGGAGGATTGCATCGAATCCGCGCAACGACTCGAGTGTCTCGTCACTCAATACCTCTCCGTCACGCAGAAATCTCGCACCACCAAGATCGAAATACGTCGTGTCGAGGTGAACGCCGCTGGCGGCAACGACCTTCAGCGCTTCGGCCGTGACTTCGGGGCCGATTCCGTCACCACCGATCACCGCAACTCGGTGCACAGAGCGCGGCGCGGCAGCGTTCATCTCATTCAGGCTAGGGACGCATCGGTATCCTGACCGTATGCCGACGCACCGACTGTCACGCGGAGCACTCGAACGACTGCAAGCCGAGCATCTCGACCTCACGACGCGCGGTCGGATCGAGGTGGCGGGTCGCATCGGTCGCGCCAGGGAGATGGGCGACCTCAAGGAAAACGGCGATTATCACGCCGCCAAGGACGAACAGGGGCACATGGAGGGTCGCATTCGTCAGATCGAGGCGATCCTGGAGAACTATGAAATCGTCGAGGCGGCGACGGACGGCACGGTGGCGCACGGGTGTATCGTGACCGTGCTCTACGACGGTGATGCCCCGTCGCAAGCGGAGCGCTACCTCATCGGACACATGGAGGAGCAGCCCGACGATCCGAACGTCAGCGTGATGAGCGCCACCTCACCGCTCGGTGCGGCGCTGCTGGGGGCCAAGGCCGGCGATACGGTCACCTACCAGGCTCCGACCGGCGCACTCACGGTCAATGTCCTGCGCGTGGAGGCATGAGCCGCCCGTGATTCGACGCACCCACGCCGCACGCGGAGGATTCCCCGACGGCCACGAGGTGGAACTCCCCGGACGCGGTCGCACCTTCGTGCGCGAGGTGGCGGGTCCGCCTGGCGCGCCGACGGTGGTGCTGCTCCATGGTTGGACCGCCACCGCCGATCTCAACTGGTTCACGTGTTTCGCGCCACTCGGCGAGCACTTTCGAGTCCTTGCTCCCGATCACCGTGGACATGGGCGCGGCATTCGCCCGCGCGGTGGATTTCGCCTCACCGACTGCGCCGACGACGTTGCCGCCATCGCCGACGCGTTCGGAGTGCACACGTTCATCCCCGTCGGCTACTCGATGGGTGGTGCAATCGCGCAACTCGTCGCCTCGCGTCACGAACATCGGACGCGCGGTCTGGTGCTCGCCGCCACTGCCGGCTACTTCGCGTCGTCACGCGACGAGCGCCTCAACTTCCTCGGATTGGCGGGCTTGGCCCGCTTGTCGCGCCTGACCTCCGCCCAAGCGAGGTCGTGGATCACCGAGCAGGTCTACCTGCAACGCAAGACGCACTCCCTCGCCGATTGGGCGGCGAGACAAATCGCCAGTCACGATTGGCGACACGTCCTGGAGGCAGGGAGTGAAATCGGCGCCTTCGACTCCCGTCCGTGGCTGTCGACCGTCGCCGTGCCCGGTGCGATGATCATCACCACCAACGACAAGGTCGTACCACCACATCGTCAGGAGGAACTCGCGGCGTCGCTGCACACGACGGCGGTGACGCACCGTATCGATGCCGGTCACGACGCCGTCTTTGCCGCGCGCGACCGATTCGTACCGCTGCTCCTCGACGCGTGTCGACAAGTGGCGCAGCACGCCCACATCTGACGACGCACTCACGGCGTTTGCCTCGGTGGCGACTTCTTCTTCGGCGACTTCTTCTTCACGACCGGCGGCGATTCATCGGCGTCCTCGGCCGAGGTGATGGGGTCGCGCCACAAGCGTTCGACCGCATCGGCGAGTGAGCCCTTGGCGTTGCCCGGGTCGGTGACGATTTCCTCGGGCGTGTCGGCGAAACGCAGGACCGACCCGACACCAGAGTCACCAACCACGACGACGAGGCGAACCCGCCGGCGGCGTGGGTGAACGCTCGGAGGAACCTCACTCTCGTCCTCTTCGTCCACCGGCGCTGCCCAACCGCAGGTGAGTACCGCGGCTGCGTCGAACATCCGCGCGATGGAACTACCGCGCGATTCGAGCAGTTCGTACACGTCGCCATGCTCGGCGAGAAACGAAATGCGAAGCGCTCCATCGCTGTTGGAGTCGACGCCCGATGGATCGACCACGTTGATTCCGTAGAGGCGGGCTCGTTTGAGGTCGAATCCCGAGAGTGACAAGTTGAGGCTGTGCTCGACGCAGGTCGCGAGCGCGACCGGGGCAATTTCGGTGGTGTTCATGTCCTCATGTGTGAGCGAGCGTCGACGATCGGCAAGAAACCTGCTGCGAACCACGCGTCTACAGTCGGAGGTAGGCATGTTGTCCACCCCGTCGCGATCAGCAGTCACGTCGTTTGCCGCATTCCTGGCGCTTTCCATCGCGTGGATGGCGACGATTCCACTCTTTGCGGGTCCCGACGAACCGGCCAACTTCATCAAGGCGGCGGCGGTCGTGCGCGGAGAGTTGGTCGGTGAGTCGATACCGCCCAGCGTGAGCACCTCGTTCTGGTCGACCTACGTGGACATCGACCCACGATTCGGCACCGCCCAACTCGTGCCGTGGTGCTTCGTCGGGCAACCACAAACCCCGGCGTGCGACGCCCCGCTCGAAACGCTCTCACCAGTGGAACCTGCGCGCACCGACATGGGTCGGTATCCGCCGTTCGGATTCGTGCCGGCCGGTGTCGGGACGTTCTTCGGCCCGAGCGACTGGGGCGTGCGGGGAGCCCGCCTCACCCTCGCTCTCGCCTGTTGTGGACTCCTCGCCCTTGCCGCCGAACTCCTCCGACGCCGCGACCGCTCGCTCGTGCCATTGCTCGCTGCAGCCACGCCGGGGGTGATCTTTCTGTCATCCGTGACGAGTCCGAGTGGACTCGAGGTCACGGCCGCGATCGCCGCATGGTCGGCGCTCTGGCTCGGCATCGACGAGCGATGGAAGCGCACCTCGACGTTCGTCACCTTCATCGGTACCGCCTCACTCCTCGTCGTCACGCGACCCGCGGGCATCGTCTCACTCGCGGTGATGGCGGCCGTTGCGCTCATGGCGGATGCGCGACCGTGGTTCGACGCATTCCGACGACGTTGGCACCACCCGGTCGTCCTCGTCTCGGCATGTGCGGTGAGCCTCATCTGGTACGTCGCCGTGTACAGCCACAACACCGGCGTCGACCTCGACGTCGAATCACGCGTCTCCGATGTCGGCACCATCGTCTCGCGTTCGTTAGCCGATCTGCCCCGCCTGATCGGCGAATCGATCGGCAACTTCGGATGGTTGGACACCCCGAGCCCGGCGTTCGTCGTTTGGGGTTTCGTTGCGATCGTTGCCGGACTCGGTTGGAGAACCGTCCGGACGTCCAATCTGCGCCGTCGGGCCGCACTTGCGATCGCCGTCGTCGGAGTGCCGATGTGGCACCTCGCACTCAACATCAACTACCAGGACCTGCTCGGCACGTTCGGAGCGCAGGGACGACACCTCACGCCGTTGATCGTGGGAATTCCCCTCGCCGCCACGATGCATCGCAGAACCGCCCTCGTCGACTCCATGTTGACGACCATCATCCTCTTCTTCCACGCGTGGTGCGTGCTCGCCGCGCTGCGTCGCTACGCGACCGGCTCGGTGGGCGACGACTTGTTCGGTTTCGTCCGCCAGCCGGAATGGACGCCGCCACTCGGTATCGGCCTGACGCTCCTCGTCATTGCCGTGACGCACGTCGTCGCGTGGCTGGCGCTACGACCCGCCCGTGCAACTCCCCGTTCGTCGGTCGGCGGTTGACTCGTTCCCTTGGCAGGCAGAATGGAACGATGACGCCGCTCACCCTCCCGCAAAAGGTGTGGGATCGCCACGTGGTGCACCGCGACGGGAACGGAAACGAACTGCTCTACATCGACCTGCATCTCGTTCACGAGGTGACGAGTCCACAGGCCTTCGATGGTCTGCGCATCAACGGTCGCACCGTTCGGCGACCCGACCTCACCGTTGCTACCGAGGACCACAACGTCCCCACCAAGGACATTCACCTACCCGTCGCCGACCCGATTTCGGCCAAACAACTCGACGTCATGCGTCGCAATGCCGCCGAGTTCGGCATCACGCTCTACAAGATGGGCGATGCCGGCCAGGGAATCGTCCACGTGATCGGACCCGAACAGGGCCGCACGATGCCCGGCATGACGATCGTCTGCGGTG
>SXPW01000020.1 GCA_005793785.1 Actinomycetota bacterium
CCGCCCGCGTCGGGCTGACTAACGGAATTCGGCCGACGAGTACTGGCCGATTCGGTCGGCCCGGTGTCGCGTATCGATGGTGCGGATGGTGCCGCTGCGCACTCGCATGACGAGGCTTTGCGACGTCGCGCCGTAGGCGTCATATCGAACACCTCGCAACAGGTCGCCGTCGGTGACGCCCGTGGCAGCGAAGAAGGCGTCCTCGCACCGAACGAGGTCGTCCGTGGTGAGTACGCGATTCATGTCGATACCCGACGCCTTGGCCAACGCCCGATCCTGATCGCCGCGAGCCCAGAGCAAGCCTTGAATCTCGCCGCCGAGTGCCTTGATGGCGGCAGCTGAGGTGACACCCTCGGGAGTGCCACCGATGCCCATCAGGGCGTCGACACCGGTTTGGGGCCACGCTGCGGCGATGGCTCCGAAGATGTCGCCATCGGTGATCATCTTGATGCGACACCCGGCGGCACGGATTTCACCGACGAGATCGTCGTGACGCGGCCGATCGAGCACAACGATGGTGAGTTCGTTGAGCGTCTTGTGTTTCGCTCGGGCGATCGAATCCAGGTTGTGTCGCACCGATTTGGTGATGTCGATTGCACCGCGCGCCTCGGGGCCGACCGCAATCTTGTTCATGTAAACGAACGGCCCGGGATTGAACATCGATCCACGCTCGGCGACGGCAATGACGCTCAGTGCATTTCCGCGACCGAGCGAGGTGAGCGTAGTTCCATCGATCGGATCGACGGCGACGTCGGTGACTGGTTTGCTGCCGTTACCGACGTGTTCGCCGTTGAACAACATCGGTGCTTCATCCTTCTCGCCTTCCCCGATGACGACGACACCGTCCATGTTCACCGTCTCCAACAAGTTGCGCATTGCGTCGACGGCCGCACCATCGGCGGCATTCTTGTCGCCCCGACCAACCCATCTGCTTGCAGCGAGCGCGGCCGATTCCGTCACCCGCACGAGTTCCATCGCCAAGTTGCGGTCGGGCTTGTTCGCGAGTGGCACCAAGCCCAAATTACTCCATTCCGCACCTACTAGCGTTCGGCGCATGGACGAGTGGGATCCCCGCAATCCCGAGTCACCGACCGTGCGCTACGACCTCGCCGATTGGTCGTTGGAAGAGCGAGTCGAATTGGTGGAGATGCTCGCGGAGGCCGACATTCGTCATGATTGGGACGGCAACGAGTTGTTGGTGCCGGCGTCGGCGGAGTCGGCGGTCGACGCCATCTTGGACGAGGTGGAGGATGCAAGCGAGGTTCCCGCGGGGCTCGCCGGCGAGTTGGAGGAATTCGAGTTGGACGATTGGTCCACTGCCGACCGTGTGGAGTTCGCCGCGGTGCTCGTCGAGCGTGGCATCGGACACCGCTGGGAGGACAATCTGCTCCTCGTCGGAGTCGACGACGCCGATGCGGTCGAGGATTTGTTGGATGAGTTCGACCGTTAGTCACGGTCGCTCAGTAGCGTTTCGCGGGTGACCGAGGACCCGTCACCACTTCTCGCCGAGGTTGAGATCTTCCATTCGCGAATGCAGTCGCCGACGCGACGACTGTCGCTCGGTCACTTGGTGTTGCCGGTCGACCCCGCACCGGGATTGGGTGGTCTCCTCCTCGGAGGCATCGTGGCGGCGCACCTCCACGAGGTGGACGAGGAACTCGTTCCCGACGTGCATCGACTGTTGCTGCAGGTCGACCGTGGTGATCGCGTCGTACAACCTCGACTGCTGCACCGGTACCAGATCGATCGCCAGGGGTTGTCCCGAAGTCGTCATCGGTTGGTTGGAGACGGTGAACAGCTGCGATACGAGTTCGAATCCAACGGCAGCGCGCTGCAGCAGGTGCTCGGTGCCATCTACTCACTGGAACGCCTCGACGTGTTGGCTCGCCACGCACTCGTGCCCGTGGTGCACAAGGCGATGCGTTGGCGAGGACCGATGGATGCACGGTTCCTCTCGTATTTGGCCGGGAGTGCGACCTCATCACTCACTGCAATGACCGATCCTCGGGCGTGGGCGCTGGAACTGCTCGGGTTCCCGGCCGGAACGGTGAGCCCGACCAAACGAGACGTGCAACGTCGGTACCGTGAGAGTTTGCGCGACGCCCACCCCGATCACGGTGGCAGCATCACCGAGGCGGGGCAGCGCATCGAACAACTCGGTGAAGCGCGTCGGGTGCTCCTGTCGTCGCTCGCCTGAGGGTGGCTCCGATGATTCGTGGAGTCATTCTGTTTCCCGGCGCTGGTTCGGGTGCCGAGCATCCATCGCTCCGCGCAATCGAGACGATGCTCGCGCCGGTGCCCGTGCAGCGGGTGGACTTTCCCTATCGACGTGCGGGTCGAAAACTTCCCGACCGTGCACCGTTACTGATTTCTGCGGTTCGCGACGCCCTGCAAGAGGCGTGCGAACAATGGGCGTGCAATCCAAGCGATGTAGTCATTGGTGGTCGCTCGATGGGCGGACGAATGTGCTCGATGGCGGTGGCCGGATTCACCGGCAACGAGCGCGCGACGGAGCCGGAGGCCACCGTGTCACCGAACGACGAGCCGCTCGGCGTCGCTGGTCTCGTGTGTGTGAGTTATCCATTGCATCCACCCAAGAAACCAACCAACTTGCGCGTCGCACACTTGCCCTATGTTCGGGTGCCGTCGCTCTTTGTCAGCGGCACCCGCGACGAGTTTGCCTCGCCCGCCGAACTACGCCGGTGCCTCGCCGTCATCCCGACGACGCCCGAGGTGCAATTGGTGGATGGCGCCCGTCATGACTTGCGCGGCAAGGACGAGGTGGTCGCAGGAATGATCGCCGATTGGGTGCAACGGCAAGAGTCGTCACCGTCGCGCTCCTAGCCTGCAAGTGCCGTGCGTGGATCAGGGACCCTCATCAACACCGTGCTGGTGATCGCCGGCAGCGGTCTTGGAGTTCTCGTCGGCGACAGGATTCCCGAGCGAATGCGCACCACGTTGTTGCAGGTGATCGGTCTCGTCACCGTCGCGCTTGGCGTTAGCGACGCAATCGACACACGAAACATGGTGTTTCCGCTGGTGGGCATGGCCCTCGGCGCACTGCTTGGCGAGGCGTTGCGTATCGAGGACCGACTCGAAGCGCTCGGGGCTTTCCTACAGAAACGATTCGATCGTGGCGCTACGGCGGTGCAAATCGTTGGTGACTCGTCCGGCATTGAGCCGACGAATGAGCGGAATTTCGTGAAGGGATTCGTGACTGCTTCAGCCCTGTACTGCATCGGGCCACTCACGGTCCTCGGCGCCATCGAGGACGCGAGCGGCGACACGCCGCAGCTGTACATCATCAAGGGTCTCCTCGATGGTTTCGTCTCCATCATGTTCGCTGCGACCTACGGCATCGGCGTGGCGTTCAGTGCGCTCTCGGTGCTCGTCGTGCAGGGTGGGCTCACCCTCGGTGGAACCGGGCTCGATGCGTTGCTCGATGATCGTATGCGTACGGAGTTGTTCGCCGCCGGGGGACTCGCCGTCATCGGCATCGGACTCAACCTCCTGCAGGTGACGAGGATTCGTCTCGCCAACCTGTTGCCCGGGCTCGTCCTGACGCCGATCCTCGTGGCAGTGTTCGCCGTCTAACGCGCCGACTACGTCCTAGTCGTCCCACACCTCGGGTTGCACCTTCGGCTTCACCGTGCGGCGACGAGATCGACGCTGTGGCGGCAGGGCCGCTTCAGCGGCAAACGGTTCCAGTACGCCCCGCAGGCGGCCGGCCTCGGTGGACAAGAGCCGCAGGCCTTGTGCCAACCCGAGGAGGTTGTCGGACAGGATGTCGATGGCCAGGTGGACGACACCCTTGTCGAACCACAAGCGCGTGACCGTGCCACTCTGGTTGTGGGCGTTGATCTCGCGGAGCAATTCCGCGCTCTCGTTGGCGTCGCGAGTAACCGCCGTGGAGAGTCGCACCAACGGTGCCTCATCGCCATCGCGCTGATACATGTCGACCGACATCACGACGCCGTCGTGTCGCACGGCGACGGTGCCGTCGGAGGTGGTCTGGTACTCGAACTTCTCGCGATCGAGGATCTTGACGATGCGTTCCTGCAACTTGACCGCGGGTGCCAGCACCATCTTGGCCACGATGTAGTGGGTGTCGCTCTCCAGCACGATGTTGAGCGACTCCTTCGGATCGAAGGAGAGCGTCCAGTTGGTGTCCTCGTCCACGCAGTTGTAGAGGATGTTCATCATGTCGGGGTCGACTTTGATCTGACCCGAGCCAGTGGTGGTTGCCGCCGTGCTGGCCCGCATGACGTACAGCCGAGCCGATGTCCAATCGCTCGACACGCGAAGTTCGCCATCACCGATCTGCATTGTGAAGTGGTCGGGGGTCTTGCGTTCGTCGTCTTCGTCGGTCATGTTGGTTTCGAACGGAGGGTTTGCGCCAGAGAAGATGGTGTAGAGGAGTTCCTTGCCCCCGAGTGAGGCCGAGGCGGCGCTCGGGGTGGAGGCGATACGGCGGGACTTCGGCATCGGAATGCTGGTGCACGGCAGGGTCTGTTTGCCGGACGCCGATTCGGACGTGACCATGCCATTGGAGATACTGAAGCCGACCGTGCCCGATGCGGCACGGGGTCGCGCCGCGTTGGCCACGATGGTGAGCGGCAACTTGTACGCACCGGAGAAATCAGCAGAGTCACCGGTGATGGTGATGGAGAACTCGTTCGCAACGACGAGCCACGTTCGACGTCCGTTTTCGCAGTACACGGTGATTCCCGGAACGTTGATGCCTTCGGTGCGGAACATCATGAGCGATTCAAAGATGTGGCGCAATTCCGTCGTCTCGACGAGACCGAGTGAAACGGTGGTCCTCATTGGGGTCCTTTCGAATTGGTGGAGGTGGGAATGTTGGCTCGTTCATAACCAAGGGGTGTGGAACGGGAGTGTTCGGCGACCTCGTTCACCCAGGAGTGGTCGTTCGGTGCGCGGGAGACGGTGCTCGGAATGGTGGTGGCGGTGATCGGTGCATCGCGGTGGCGATCAGCCACGACGTTGAGCCAGTTGGTGAGTGCGCGCAGCTCGCGCGCGGAGATGGTGATGACCACCTCGTCGATGTCGTGCTGCACGGACTGCGACGAGAGCAGAGCGCCGAGTCCGGCATCGGATGCCGCAGTGAGCAACTGACGAATTGCGCTCGCAGAAATGCGGAGCGTGTGGTCGGGCTGGGTCATCAGTGCCTCCTGGCTGGGGTGGTGGGAACGGGGGACGAAACCATAGACGAGCGGTGTGTGGCAGTGGTGGCATCCAGCGGCAGAAAGGAGAAAAGCACCGCCGGATGCACCACCAGCACCTGCTACGCACGCAGCGACGGGTGGTGTGCAATCGAACCAGGACGGTGTCGCCACCGTACGCGTGGGTAACTTCGCTAGTCGGAGGAGTCGCTCTTGCCGAGGCTGTCGAGGCGGAGGAGGAACGGCAGGTTTTCGCTGGCGGGGTCGAGCCGGAAGAGGGCCGCCGGCTTGCCGTAACGCTCGAAGGTAGGTCTCGATTCGCCGGCCACCGGGGCAAGGAAGCCGATTTTTTGCATCTTGCGGGCGAAATTGGCGGGGTCGAGCGGCTTCAGGAGCCGTGGCGGCTTGGGGAGCCGTGTGCTCGACGCCATTCGGGCGAGACGTGTGTGTAGTTCGATCTGGCGGCCGATGTCGGCACGCTGATTCAGGTACCGCGAGGCCAACCCATCGTGCGACTTGATCTCCGCCACGAAATGGTCCGAGACCAGATCGGGTCGTGCCTCCGCCTGGGATGGCAGCATCATCGCCAATTCATTCACGATGCGTCTCAGATCGGGTGCGCGCTCGGCGTTCGTTCGTTCGAGCCGCAGGAGGTACTCACGCACGCGGTCGGCATGGCCTGGGCGTTCAGCGGCCTCGGCAGAGTCGAGCGATTCGTGGAACATGGCTTCATAGACGCGCCGGAGTTCGCCGAGGGTGAACTCACCCCGACAGAACTTGGTGGCCAGGGGGGTGGTGATCAGCAGGTTGCGAACGTGGCTAATGGCCTTCAGGACGATGTCTTCGTGGTCGAACTCCAACCGGTTGGGTCTGGCAAGCACGTCGACCAACGGCCGGAACTGGACCCGGCTGACGTGGCCCACGGCGTCGTCGGGATGTGCCGCTACATCGCGGTCGTCACCCACGATCGCCACGTATGCCACGGAGATGGTTCGTCCGCTGCGGGGATCGCGATCGGCGTCACCAAAGGCCGCCACTTGGTGGAGGTCGTCCTCGGTGAGGCGGAGTGTGGTCTCGCGGGCGAGCACCCGTAACGCCGCCTGTACAAGGGTGGTGTCGGGGGTGGGGCCAGTCCCGTATGCGTCACCCAACAATGTGTTGCCAACGTGTCCGCCGGGGAGGGCCCAATGGTGGGCGGGATGGCGATCCACCCGTTCGACCCGCCGGGGGGCACGGGGGTTGCTGCGTCTGGTCAATTGGTTCTGATCAATGAAGGCGTCCGACCCCCGCCGTTGCACCACCCCTATATGGGGGAGGTCATTTCTGAGGCTGAGCAGCACCACATCAACGGCAACATGGAAATCCGGGACCCTGGGGCTCGGGGCGGTTATGGTTCGGGACGACCTGGCATCGAGCGATACCGCGGGCTTTCGTGAGGGTCTGGCGCGTCGAGGTTGTGGGGACATGGTGTCGCCTGCTATATTGGTCGGTTCCGAATGTTGTCCCCCATCTTACGGTCAAAATGTCACAGAAGTGATGATGGTGTGCGTAATTACAAGAAAGGAGACAAGTATGTGTAAATAGACTCATACCGTGCAACACCGGCTTACTAAAGCTGGTCCCATGACACCAACCCAACCAACCCAACCAACCCAACCAACGGAGGCCAACGCAACTGCAACACCACTCACCCCCGCCCAGCTTCGATACGTCGAGGCTGTGCATGCACGTCTGTGCAAAATCTTCGGCTACAAGATTGCCAAGGCACATCTTCGTGGCCACCAGCCGTCGGACATCGCGAACTTCACCATCCAGAAGGTGATTCGCAACGTCACGAAATTCATGGCGACCTACCCAACCCCCGATCACTGTGCCAACGCAGTGGCAACTAACTCGTTCCACGACTACTGCCGTCGCGAAAACGCCCAACGTGGCCACGGAGCCCGAGCAACGCGCACGGTCATTGGCGACGAACCCGTCACCAACGGTGAGACCGATGCAGTAACGGTGTTGGAACGTCACCCGGGCAACGTCGTCGACCCAGAAGAGTGGGTCGAGCGCGACTACCACCAGGGCATCCTCGGCGAGATTCGCGAGCAGATGTCGGACCTGGCTTGGGAAGGGCTGATCCTGACGGTGTTCCACGGACTCACGCAGGAGGAGGCGGCCGAGCGACTCGGCGTCGGTCGGGAACACCTGAACCGCGAGATCAACAAGGGCAAGAAAATTGCCCGCCGAATGCTGAACGACAAAACCTGGGAGGTGGAGTAATGGAATACTTCGAGCAACTCATCACCGAGATGGTCGACGACCTGCAGGGCGAAGTTGCGCCCGGCGAGGAGTTCACCTTCACGTACCAGGGTCAGAAATTCGTCGGGCGCATCTACGAGCGTTTCAACGGTCACCTGGTGGTGGCGTTCGAAGCCGAGGTCTGCACCACGAAGTTCAGTCGCGCCAAGCAGGAGCTCATCAATCGGCTGAACGGTCAGTTGCCCTTCACCGTGTTCAAGGTGAGCAAGGCGACCGGTGGCGAGCACACCATTCTGGCGACTCACGCCCTGTCGGTGGCCACGATCAATGTCGAGCAACTCATGGAGTCACTCGACAGCATCGCATTCCAGGTGGCGGAGCAGCGCTCGGTATTGTCGCGCACCCCGGAACAATCGCCGAAGGTGGAGGACGTCTTCCATGACGAGGTCGACGACAAGCTTGATGACGAGGAGGACGGTGGTTCCAAGAGCGCCCAACGCGCTCGCAAGGCCAGCGTCCGCAAACCAACGGCGACGACGGGACAGGTGTTGAAGAATCTCCGTCGCCTCGTCGGGTTGGAACCCGTGAAACTCGAGGTGGAACGCCTCGTCGCTGCACGCGAATTCAGCAACGCGCGCGTCGACGGGGGCCTTCCCGCAATCGAACAGTCACCGCACCTCGTCTTCACCGGCAATCCCGGGACGGGCAAGACCACGGTGGCTCGCATGGTCGCCGACCTCTACAAGGCGCTCGGCATCCTGAAGAAGGGCCACGTCGTGGAGGCCGACTGCTCGAAGTTGATTGCGTCGTACATCGGCCAGACACCGATCAAGACGCGACGGCTCTGCGAGGAGGCACGCGGCGGCGTGCTCTTCATCGACGAGGCGTACGGACTCTCGGGACATCAGCACAAGGGCTACGGTCCGGAGGCGATCGAAACACTGCTCAAGTTCATGGAGGACAACCGTGGTGACATCGTGGTGATCGTCGCCGGATATCCCACCGAGATGCAGGGGTTCCTCGACGCCAATCCGGGACTTCGGAGCCGTTTCGACGTGGTGATCGACTTCCCCGACTACTCGGGGGATGAACTCGGCAAGATCTTCGACCTCTACCTCGACGAATTCAAACTCGAACTCACGTCCGAGGCCCGCGAGAAGGTGTGTTCCTACGTGGATTCACTGCCACGCGGTCGCGGGTTCGGCAACGGCCGTGCGATGCGAAATCTGTTCAATGAAGTCGTTCGCCGACACTCGGTGTGGGCGGGCCGCAACGGTGTGATTGCCGAAGCCGACCTGCGGATCATTCCGGCGGAGGTGATTCCCGAGCCGGTCAACGACAAGGAATTGGCAACTACCGGTCATCGCGGCGTGTATCTCTGAGCGCAGCGCGACAGGCGCGGCGGGCCGCTTCGCGTTTCCGATTGGGAATGCGAACGGCCCGCAGCCGAACACCATCGCGGAACCGCTGCAGGTCCGTGGAATCGCCGATGCGTCGACGTGCCGCCTTCGACTTGCGATTGCGCGGGGCCACGACTGAAGTTCTAGTGCTTCTCCAGCCGTGAGGTGAGGAGTGCCGCGAGTGCCTCCGGACTCCCGTGGCATGAGTCGAGTTCTGCCGATGTCACGAACATGACCACACCCGATTCCGTGCGCGCAACGACCGCCGGTAACCGATCACCGATACAAGCGCGTACATCCTCGGGTTGATCGTTGCGGTGGAACGACGTGAACGGCACCGGCAACTCCTTGGCACACTCGCGCCATTGCGGCTTTGCAGTGAACAACCCGTGTGTGATGTCGCACAGACTGCAGTGGCGTTGGCCGAGCCGGGCACCAACCCAGTACGACACCTCGCCCCACAGCGTGGCATCGGCGTCGTACACACCGACGAGTTCACGTACCGCCATGCGGCGAGGCTACGTCCCATCGGGCCGAGTGGTGTTCATCGAGAACACACGCTGCCGATGAACGGTGTCACGACAACTACCGTTGGGTCGTGCGAATCGCGACGTGGAACGTCAACTCGTTGAAGGCGCGCCTACCACGGGTGCTGGCGTGGATCAACGACGTGCAACCCGACGTCCTTCTCTTGCAGGAAACGAAGATGACCGACAAGGCTTTTCCGGCGCTCACGTTCAGTGAGATGGGTTATGAGTCGGCTCACTTCGGCCAGGGTCAGTGGAACGGCGTGGCGATCCTGTCGAACGTCGGACTCACCGAGGCGCGTTCGAACTTCGCAACGGGCGAACCCGATGCCGAGGCGCGCATCATCACCGCCAATTGTGGGGGAATCAAGGTGGTATCGGTGTACGTGCCCAACGGTCGTGCGCTCGATCACGAGCACTACCAATACAAATTGCGTTGGCTCGACCAACTCGCCGCACACGTCGCCACCATCGCCTCACCCACCGATGCACTCGTCGTGGCCGGAGACTTCAACATCGCGCCCGCCGACATCGACGTATGGGACATGAAGGCCCTCGCGGGTTCCACGCACGTGAGCCAACCCGAACGTGAGCGGCTGGCGGCGTTGCATGCGTGGGGCTTGCGGGACATCGTGCGGGAGCAACATCCCGAGGCGGGCATCTATTCGTGGTGGGACTATCGCAACGGCTCGTTCCATCGTGGATGGGGGATGCGCATCGATCTGGCGCTCGTGACCGAGTGCGTCGCGCAGCAGACCCGGTGGTCCGTGATCGACCGCAACGCGCGAAAAGGTGAACAGCCCAGCGATCACGTGCCGGTGGTCATCGAGGTGGCAACGTGACGTCGGAGGGAGACACCCCGAATCATTTCGGTGGATTCCATGTTCAGACTGGCCCGCTGTCGGATCTCGACCTCGCCCGCGTGGAATTGGCTGATGAGATTCGGGCAATGATTCGCGAAGTCATCTCGACGGAGGCGACTCCGGAGGAGGTTCGTCGCATCCGAGATCAACTTCGTGCGTCGGTGGAGGTGTTGGCGGCTCGTGCCCACGGTGTGGCAGAAGGTGTCGGCGAAGCCGCGCTCGCCGAACGCAGCAGGAACTTCCTCGCCCGCAGTCCGGTACTCGGCACGATCAACCCCATCGCCGTTCCGCTGGTCATCACGGTGCTGCAGGATGGTGCCAATGCGACCGTCGAGGGACGGATCAACTTCACCTCGCCCTACGAGGGAGCCCCGGGGTGCGTGCACGGCGGATTCATCGCCAGTGCGTTCGATGAGGTGCTTGGAGTTGCCCAATCGGCTTCCGGTCAGCCAGGAATGACGGCCAACCTCACGGTGGATTACCGCTCACCGACCCCGTTGCAACGGGATCTGGTGTTTCGTGGATGGTGTGAAAAGGTGGAGGGCCGAAAGATCTTCACCCGCGGAACGCTGCACCACGGTGACACCCTGTGTGCCGAATCGACGGGACTCTTCGTCTCGATGCGACCCGAGCTATTCGCTCGACTGCTCGCCCTGCGCGACGCCAACCGCTAACACACCGTCGGCCGTTCCCGACTCGCGGAGGTGGCGGTACTTGGCGCTGCGCAAACCGACCGGCGCGGCGATGGTGAATCCGGCGAGATGACGTTCCTCCTCGCTCTCGCCACCCCACAATCCATACTCATGGTTGACTCGTGCGAAGTCCTTGCAGGTCGCGCTGACGATGCAGTCGTTGCACAAGGAGCGCGCCTTTGCTTCGCGACGTGCACGGGCTTGAGGTCGTTCGGCCTTGGGAGCAAAGAAGAGGTGGGTCTTGCCCTTGCAGTTGGCGAACTGTGTCCAGTCGATGTCGCCGATCGGACCACGGACGTCGAAGTCGTCGGGCAGGTTGGAGCGGTTGGATGGGCTCGTGCGCTCCAGCCGGGTTGCCGGGGTGGAGGTGTCGGTGCGTGTGTCGAAGGTAGTCATATGTTCCTTGCTCGAGTTGGACTCGCACCGTCTGTTCGCTTCCCACGCTGGAAGCAAGACCCTCGTCCGACCGTATGGGAGGGGGCTGGTCGGACGATGGGAGACGGTGCTCAGTATTTAACACTAAATGGGGTGGTCAGGGCTGTCAAGTGAAAATGCCCCTTCGGGTTGTGACGTTTGACAACGAAATCGGTATCGGAATTCGAGTGCGACTGCGCCGAACTACAACAATTCGGCGGCCAGGCTGGCGACCTCGGAGCGCTCGCACGCCGCGAGGGTCACGTGACCGAAAAGGGACTGCCCGGCAAACGCATTGATCAGGACTGCGAGAGCGTTGTTGCTCTCTCCCATGTACGGAGCGTCGATCTGGCTGGTGTCGCCGGTGAAGACGACCTTGGTGCCCTCGCCAATTCGGGTGAGGATGGTCTTGAGCGTCGTCGGTTCGAGGTTTTGCGCCTCGTCGACGACGACGAACTGTCCCTGCAACGAACGACCGCGCAGGAACGTGACGGATTCCAGCGTCAACTGCCCGCGGTCGGACAGATCTTCGATCAGACTCCGCGCGTCCCGACTCGAGCGTTCTTCGGTGAGGGCGATGATGGCGTCGTGGATCGCCGACATCCATGGATCGAGTTTTTCTTCCAGGCCGCCAGGTAGGAATCCCACGTCGGCGCGACCAACCGGAACCAGTGGTCGGTACACCGACAAGCGCTCGAAGCGGCGATGTTCGACGACCTGTTCGAGGCCGGCGGCGATCGCCATGACGGTCTTGCCCGTTCCGGCGCGGCCGTCGAGCGCAATCACCGAGATCTCCGGATCGAGGAGCAGTTCCAAGGCGAACCGTTGCTCCTTGTTGCGCGGACGCAGACCCCACGCCTCCGGGGTGTTGGTGTCCATGAGGCGCATTTCGCCGTCGCGGACTCGGGCGAGGGCACTCTGCGACCCGTTTCGCAGGACGGCAAAGTTGTTGTTGTAGAGGTGTTCGGCACCCGACACCGAATCCAGTTGCACGACACCGTTGGAATACAAGCTGTCCACGGCGTGCGATTCGGCCTCGAGGGTGACCCAACCCATTGCGCGATCGGTGATCGAGCGGGCAATGGGATGGTGCTCGTTGGCGGTGAGCCCGAGATGTGCAGCCTTGATGCGCAGTGCCGCGTCGTTCGACACCATGCACGTGGGGGCGATCTTGGACTGTCCGAGGGCAGCGGCGATGATGCGGTTGTCCGGCACGGCGGGGTCGAGCCCGTGATGTTCGAGACGTTCGTGATCGACGTTGTTTACCTCGATGTGCAGGGTTCCTGCATCGGGACCGTCCGACAGTGGGGTGGGCTCGGCAAGCGAGCCACCGGCTTGCCGGCGAAGTTCCTCGATATTGCGCAGGGCAGTTCGCGCCGAACGACCGACGTCGTCCATGCGGGTTTTCAGACTGTCGAGTTCCTCGACGACGGTAAGCGGAATGACCACCGCACAGCCAGGGAAGGCGTGCATCGAAGTCGGATCGGCGATGAGCACCGACGTGTCGAGCACGATTCGTTGCGGCACCAACGAGAGCGCGACGGCTTGTCGGTCGGTCGCTGGTGTCGCGTGCGACATCGGCAGTTTGCGAAGTGGTTCAGCGGACAACGATTCCCAGCATGGTCGTTGCACCAACTCGAGTGGTGGATTGTTGAGCGATTTCTCGGTGAATTTTTTCGATGTTCCGGAAATTTTTTTGGATCGGACCTGCAACGCTCGCGAGATCTTCGTCAAGCGACGGTCCGACGACCGCTCCAAACGTCACCGTGATGTCCGACGTCGCCCGACGAAATAGGAATCATCAATTTGAGCGAGAAACTGCGTCCATCTCCCACGAAGCAATTTCGCATCGAATCGTCAGTGTTTATGGGGTCTTTTGCTCACGAGAGGTTGGGTCCCTGTGCATCATGCTCCGGGAATCGGGCTGTGGATATCTGAAAAATCCGACGAAATCCCAATTTCCACCGATTCGACGGCATGTTTCACCATGGTTCCGTGATCCGTCGAACATGCGCCACGGGTTGTGTCCCATGCGTGCGCCGATACTTGCAATTTCGCGCGATATCCGCTCAGATTAATGGTCACGGAACTCCGATTCCGAGAAAGCAAGGAAATAGCAATGACCAAAGCAGAGCTCCTCGCAGCAATAGCGGCGAAGGCCAACGTTCCGTCAGCGGAAGCTGATCGCGTCGTTCAGGCGTTCGTTGATCTCGTCGTGGAGTCTGCAAAGAAGGGCGAGAAAGTGTCGTGGCCGGGCTTCGGTTCGTTCGCGACATCGAAGCGCCAGGCGCGTACGGGCCGTAATCCTCGAACAGGGGAACCGGTTCAGATCGCCGCTTCTACAGCGATGAAGTTCAGCCCCAGCTCAACGCTGAAGGCCGAACTGAATCCAAACAGGTAATACCAACCAAGCAATACCCAACCAATAAAAGGAGCCAATCATGGCAAAGAAGCGCAAGGCCGCCAAGAAGGCGACGAAGAAGAAGGCAACCAAGAAGGCTGCCCCAAAGCGTCGTAAGAAGGCCGCCAAGAAGAAGAAATAACTCACTCTCACCTTTCGGTGAAGTGAATCGGTTCGGAGTACGTAACGACCGGGAGGCGAAAGCCTCCCGGTTCGTTCTTTTTATGGGCGAAGGTTGGTGAAGCCGCCGACGCGCAAGTCATCGAGCGTGTCGAGATCGAGCGCCAGGTCGGGTCGTGCGACCACCTGGCAGGTGAGCCCCAATCGGGTTGCCTCTGCGGCGTGTGCGGTCGAGGATCCGGGTCCGTACTGGAAGTTGAACGCACCTTCGCTGGGCAGGAGCAGTGCGTTGGTGCCGTCGCCATGGCGATCCGGAACCACCACCACCGCTGCGGGAATGTCACCCAGCGACGCCAATGTTTGGGCGTTCGGCAGGTCGCTGTGCACCACGAGAACTCGACCATGGCCAGCCCGCTCGGCTGCCGTGCGACCTGCCGCGACGGCGGCATTGAGGCCGGGTTCAGGCGGCACGACGATGGTGGCACCGTGGGCTGTGGCCCATTCGGCCACCTCAACGTCGTCGCAGACGACATAGACGGGGAGGGGTCGCGCCGCTGCCAATACGGCCTCTGCGCACCGGATCGCCAACTGTCGGCGCTCCTGAGGGGAGAGCGCGTCGGTGAGCCGGGCCTTGGCCAAGCCAAATGACTTGATCGGCACCACGACGGCCATCACCGCGGGTGCCTTCATCGGCTTGAGCCTACGATTTGGGCGTGGGATTCCCGTTTGCCCGCGTCGCCGTGATTGGTGCAGGTTCGTGGGGAACGACCGTTGCATCGCATCTCGCCCACAACGCACCGACCGTATTGTGGGCGCGACGGAGGGAACTCGCCGACGAACTACGTACGTCCCGAACGAATTCCCGCTACTTGCCGGAACATCGAGTGCATGCCGAACTGCAAATCACCAACGACATCGTTGACGCAGTGACCGACGCATCTCTCGTGGTGGTGGCGGTGCCATCGTCGGGTTTTCGCGACGTCGTACGTTCACTCGCGTTGCATCTCGAGCCCCGTGCGGTGTTGATGAGCCTGACGAAGGGTCTGGAACGCGGCACCGGTCGACGAATGAGCGAAGTGCTCGTCGACCTGGCCCCCGACCACCCGGTCTCGGTGCTGTCCGGACCGAATCTGGCGGGTGAGATCGCCGCGGGCCAACCTGCTGCCAGCGTCGTGGCGTGCCCGGATGCGGCCGTGGCGAACCGACTGCAGGAGGTGTTCACGCGACCGCTCTTTCGGGTGTACACCCACGACGACGTCATCGGCTGTGAAATCGGCGGCGTGGTGAAGAACGTGATTGCCATCGCCGCGGGAATGGCGCACGGCATGGGCTTCGGCGACAATTCCCGCGCCACCCTCATCACCCGGGGCCTCGTCGAAATGGGGCGGCTGGGTGCCAAACTCGGGGCGAATCCCGGCACGTTTTCCGGCCTTGCAGGAATGGGTGACGTGATCGCGACGTGCTCGTCGATGAAGAGTCGAAATACCACGGTGGGCGTTCGCCTCGGTAAGGGTGAGACGATCTCCGACATCAATGCGTCGATGAATCACATGGTTGCCGAAGGGGTGAAGAGTGCCGGGACGGTCGTGGCGTTGGCTCGCAAGGTTGGTGTCGAGATGCCGATCACCGAGGCGGTCGCCGAAGTGTGCGAAGGTCGACTCGGTGCAGCCGATGGCATGATGCGACTGATGACGCGCTCGAAGAAGTCCGAGCGCGAGTAACGCGTTCGATCGTCGATGTCCGGTCTCGTGGAAACCCGCATCGGTTTGCACGGTGCCGGCTGTGCGTCGGTCGACGGATTCGGCGTCGCGCAACCCGACGGCTGGCGCGGCAAGCGTTGCGGCTGGTGGATTGCGGCGAGCGATCGTTGGCACGACCCGCGAACCTCGGTGAGCATTCGGCAACAGCGCCTCGGGGGAACCCCGGTCGTGCAAACCAAGCTGGGTGTGCCGGGTGGCGACGTCGTGCAACGCGTGTTCGTGGTGGCAGACCATGGCGGGCGACTCGTGATGCAGGTGGAGAACGCCTCGCCCGAACCGGTGGTGGTGGCGGTTCCGTCCAGTCACATGTCCACGACGGCGGCAACCGGGGGCATGAGACCACACGGCATCGAGACACCGAGCGATGTCCTTGCATTTCCGCTTTCCCACCGCAGCACCGTGACCTTTGCCTGGGCGTTGACGCCGCCGCGACTCCGTAGATCGGCGCCAATCGATGCCGGCTCGTTGCCCACGCACGACCACGTCTCGCGTGGCTGGACGTTGGCCAGCGATCGTGCCAGTCGATTGCAG
>SXPW01000149.1 GCA_005793785.1 Actinomycetota bacterium
ACCACGTTGATAGGCCGGAAGTGGAAGCACGGCGACGTGCGGAGCTGACCGGTACTAATCGGCCGAGGGCTTGGATTGTGCTCGTGCTTACTCTGAAGTCTTCAACCGATCGGACCACGGTTCGAGTCGGAAGGACAAAAAGTTTCTGGTGGCCATAGCGTCGGGGTCACACCCGTTCCCATTCCGAACACGGAAGTTAAGCCCGAACGCGCCAATGGTACTTGGGGGTAGACCCCCTGGGAGAGTAGGTTGCCGCCAGATTTCTCAGTTGAGGAGCCCCCGCGAAAGCGGGGGCTTTTCACGTTTCCGGGATGGTTTTCATCCTTCGCGCGAGACCGTGGCTGCAATACTTCGCAGCGGTACCCAGCGGTGAGCCGTCGCGCCGCACGTGTTGCCGTAGCGTTGGACAGTCATGTCACCCGAGGAAACGCCACGCAAGGACGACGACGATCCCCGTCGCAAGGGGCGACCACGCGGCGAGGGTCGTGGTGACCGGCGTGATGATCACCGTGGTCCGCGTCGAGAGGGCGGGCGTGATGATCGGCGTGGTCCGCGTCGTGAGGGTGGTCGTGATGGTGCGCCGCGGCGGGAGTGGAAGCCGCGTGAGGGTGGTCCGCGTCGAGAGGGCGGCCGTGATGATCGCCGTGGTCCGCGTCGTGAAGGTGGGCGAGATGACCGACGAAACGACCGGCGCGACGACGTACCGCAGAACGAGGCGCAGCGTCGTCGTTCCGAGGTGTTCGCCCGCAAGGGTCCGAGAAAATACGGCAAGGACAAACCGTTCGGTCCCCGTCCCGATCGCGAGGAGCGAGTCGTCGACGAAGGGTCCATACGGCCACGTCGTTTCGACAGTGAGAAACGGCCGCGTCGCGATGCCCCGCGTGGAAAGTCGCGCGAGGGTGCCAGACAGGATGGTCCGCTCTTCCCAACGCCGCCAGCCCTGCAGGAGCCATTGGCCAGCGAAGTGCGGCGTGCAGTTGGCGAGCGCCGCTACGAGTTCGTGAGTCGAGCCGTCTCGCGAGCCTTGGTGGCGTACGACGCCGAGCGTTATCGCGAGGCCTTGGCGACGTTGAGCCAGGTGCTCGAGGATTTGTGGTTGATCGCCGACATCCGCGTGTTGGCGGGTCGTTTGGAATACCGGGCCCAACATTGGAAAGCCGCCGCCGAACACCTGGAATTCGCTCGGGCGAGCGACCGCACCGACATGACGAACATGCCCGTGCTCATCGACTGTTATCGCGCGCTCAAGCGCTACGAGATCGTCGACGAACTTTGGAGCGAGCTGAAGGAAGCGTCACCGCATCCGATGATCATGGCCGAAGGTCGGGTGTCTGCCGCGATGTCGTATGCCGATCGCGGTGACCTCAATTCCGCGATTCGCATCATGACCCACGGAACCGAGCCACGCCAGGTGCAGCCACATCACCTGTTGGAGTGGTACGTCCTCGGCGATCTACACGATCGCGCCGGCGATCCGGTCACCGCCAAGCGACTCTTCGTCAAGGTGGCCCACAGCGACGCCAAGTTTTACGACGTCGCGGCCCGACTCGCCGCCCTCGGCGAGTAGTTGCTCGTTCCGCGGGAATCGCGACGAAGATTTTCGACTGACTTCAGCGACTGCCGCACACACCTCTCTGACCGTGGGGTGCGGTTCGAAGAAGGGGAGTGTGCGTGACGAAACGAGCAGCCAAGATCGCCCGTGGGGCCAACGAACGATCCGGGGAATCCACGAACCTCGCCATCGTGCGCGGTCGATTGGTGGCGTCACCAACGGTGCGGGTCATCGACCGGCACCAGCGTGCCACCACGTTCGATCTCGCCACGCTCGTGGCAGGTCGCCGAGTCGTCGTGCCGGTGGTGGCGTTGAACATGGACCTACCCGTCGTCAAGGTGGGCGACGAGGTCACGACCTTTGGTCATGTGCGTCGGAGGTTCTTTCGGGTGGGCGCACGCACTCAAAGCGTGACGGAACTGCTCGCCGAGCAGATCGTTGTTGGGGCATCCTCGAAGCGATTGGAGAAGTTGTTCGGCGCGGTGGTCGCACGTCAGCGCGAACTGCGCTCCGCAACGCTGCAACGCCAGGAGTAGCGAGCAACGAGCGACGAGCAACGACCCCGTTACGCGTCGAGTGGACGTAGGACCAAACCCGTCCGCAGTTTTGGTGTGAAGAACGTCGACTTCGGTGGCATGAGCAGGCGTTCGTCGGCCGTGCGACGGATTTCCGCTATGCCCGTTGGTCGAATGAACACCGCCACTTCGGCGTGCCCCGCGCGCAACTGAACGAGCACCTCGTCGAAACCGTGTTGGTACGCCACCTCGTGTCCGACACTGCGAAGAGCGAATTCCAACCGATCGCTATCGAGATCCCGCAAGCCGACGAACGCGTCGGGTTTGGGGGTGAGCCACCAGCCTGCGCCGGTTGCGTCCACCAAACAAAGCGACCCTCGTTGCGACATGTCGGGGATGATTCGTTTGGTGACACTGCCGCCGACTGGTTCGACGTGGAACTTCGTGCTCAGCACACGTCGTAGATCGTCGGCGGTGATCCCGCGGTACAAACGGTGAATGGCGGCAATGCTCAACTGTTGTTCGACGAGTTCGCCGACGTAGGTCATCGTGGTACCGGCAGCCGCTTCGAGTTGGGTGCCGCGCATTTCATCGCGATACGTCCGGGCGATTGCGTAGCGATGATGGCCGTCGGCGATCAACACCGGCGCCGACGACACGAGTGACGCAATCGAACGCACCCGCATCGGGTCGTCGACGCGCTCCACGCGGTGTTGAACGCCGTCGCGGTCGGTGAACTCGCCGAGGAATTCCCCGGGTGCGATCAGGGCATCGGTGAGTTGCTCGCGCAGGGAGAGCCCCCACACCGGCGAGAGGTTCGATCGTGTGGCGCGGGTGAGGTCGAGTCGGTCGGTCTTGGCCTTCGGCGTCGTGCGCTCGTGGGGCAGTACACCGTCCGCGCCCTCGTCGACGACCTCGAGTGCACCGACGACCCCGACGGTGTTGCGCCGTTCGCCGCGGGCGTCGACGAACGACATCCGGTACAAGGTGAACGAAGGTCGCGGGTCGAGCACGAGTGTTCCGTCGTTGCGCCAACGTGCGAGCGTCGATGCGGCGTGGTCGTACGGATCGCCGCCTTGCGGCAGGTCGATCTCGACGATGTTGTGTTCGTGCTGTGCGGCGAGTGCGGTGCGGTCGTCGAGACTCAACACGTCGTACGGCGGTGCCGTCACGCGAGCGAGATCATGGGTTGCGAAATAGCGGAGTGCGCGAAAAGGAGCAAAGATCGGCACTGCTCAAGATTGGCAGGTCGCCACCACCAATCCAAGTAGCGTCGGAAGCGCGTGAAGGCACCGATTCTCTGCGATCTCGACGGAGTGGTGTGGTTGATGCACCAACCGATTGCCGGCTCGGTGGATGCCATCGCACGATTGCGCGAGGCTGGGCACCGCGTGTTGTTCGTGACGAACAATTCCTCGGCTACCGTCGCCACGCAGGAAGCGGCGTTGGCCAAGATTTCGATTCCTGCCGTCGGCGACGTATGTACCTCGGCCCAGGCCGCGGCGTTGCTGCTTGCTCCGGGTGAGCGAGTGCTCGTCGCGGGCGGTCCGGGCATCGTTGAAGCCATCGAGCACGTGGGCGCGGTCGTGGTGGCGCGCACCGACGAATCAATCCCCGATGCAGACTTTGCAAAGCGGGCGGTCGACATCGACACCGTGATGGTGGGCTATCACGCGACATTCGACTATCGGGGAATGACTCGAGCCGTGACCCCCATTCTCGGAGGTGCGCGATTGATCGGCACCAACGACGATCCCACCTATCCGACACCGGCGGGGCTCATCCCCGGCGGTGGAGCGATCCTGGCGGCGATCGCCAAGGCCGGTGGGGTACGACCGATCATCGCCGGCAAGCCGTTCGCGCCGATGGGTCAACTCGTACGGCAACGATTGGGCGTCGATGATCTTCGAGTGGCGTGGATGGCCGGCGATCGAGACTCCACCGACGGCGCCTTCGCCCGGCTGGTCGGCGCACGATTCGGATTGATGCTCTCGGGAGTGAGTGAGTCACCGGATGATCGAACCGTTGCTCCCGATGGGGTGTTCGACAACCTGGCGGCACTCGCCGACACGGTGCTCGGTGCCACGGCGGGTGCCTAGCGCGTGGCACGACCGCAACGAGTCGATCGGGCGCTCGTCGCAGCAGGACTGGCAAGGAGCGAGGCCGAAGCACTCGAATTGATCGACGACGATCGTGTCACCGTGAACGGAGCACCCGTCCTCAACCCGGGACGACAAGTGAGCGAGCGCGATCGACTGGCGGTGACGGAGGTGGAACGCTTCGTGAGCAGGGGCGGACTCAAATTGGAAGCGGCCCTTGAACACTTTGCGGTGACCGGTGACGAGGTCAAGGTTCGCGACGCACGAGTGCTCGATGCCGGCGCCTCGACCGGGGGATTCGTCGACTGCTTGCTCCAACGTGGCGCGGCTCGGGTGGTGGCGTGCGACGTTGGACGAGGCCTGTTGCACCCCAGGATCGCCTCGGACACGCGGGTCGAGGTTTACGACGAGGTGAATGCCCGTGATCTCGGTGAACTGATGCGGGTGGGCACCATCGTCGGGGGATTCGATCTCGTCGTCGCCGATCTCTCGTTCATTTCGCTCACGACGGTGATGGATGGATTGACGGCCGCCACCCGCAGCGGCGGCACGCTGCTTTGCCTCGTCAAACCGCAATTTGAGGCCACCAAATTGGAAGTCGACAAGGGTGGCGGTGTAATCACCGATGACGCCATCCGTCGGCGATGCATCGATGATGTCGGCGCGTGCCTGCAACGACACGGTGCCCGACTCGTCGGCGAGGTGGAGTGCGCCATCCCCGGACCGGCCGGGAATCGTGAGCATTGGCTCCGCGCCGTCGCTCAATAGCCTGCAACGTATGGCAAACGTATTGGTGGTCGCGCACCATACGCGCAGCGAGGTGCCACCACTCCTGGCGCAGCTGCGCGAAAGTTTGGAGCGCGCCGGACACCATCTGTGGTTGTGTGCAGCCGACGCGCAGGCCCACCACATGCCCCAGCTCGCCAGCGACCGCGATTCCGCCGATGCCGATCTCGTCGTGGTTCTCGGCGGTGACGGCACCGTACTGCGGGCAGTCAGCATGCTGAACGGGGCTCCGGTTCCCGTCCTGGGAGTGAACGTTGGAGTGCTCGGCTATCTCACCGAAGTGGGCGTGGCGGGTGCGGTCGCGGCATTGGAGAAGACGCTGACCGGGTCACCCGGACGGGACTACATCATCGATGAACGAATGCTTCTGCAGGTGTCGGTGGCCAAAAAAGACCAGCCAACCACCGTGTGGCGTGCACTCAACGAAGCGGTGTTGGAGAAACAGCAATCCGGTCACACCGTGTGGATCGACGTGGCGGTCAACCACGAACTCTTCGAGCGGTATTCCGCCGACGGAGTCATCGTTGCGACACCGACCGGGTCCACCGCCTACTCGATGTCGGCGCGGGGGCCGGTGGTGTCCCCGCGACATCGCGCGGTCATCGTCACGCCGGTGTCCCCGCACATGAACTTCGATCGCTCACTCGTCCTGGGTCCGGACGAACATCTACAGATGACCGTTGCCGGCACGCGACCAGTCGACGTGTCGATCGACGGACGGCGCGTGGTGAGTCTGGCGACCGACGACGTGGTGACTTTCGCGCCGGATTCCTGTCGAGCACACTTCGTTCGTTTCACGCCACCGAAGTTCCACCAAATCCTGCGCTCGAAGTTCGGACTGTCGGAGTAGGCGTGCTCGGAGAACTCCACATCGAGAACCTCGGTGTGATCGAGGAGGCGAGCATCGTTCTCAAAGACGGACTCACTGCGCTGACCGGTGAGACCGGTGCGGGAAAAACGATGATCGTGGAAGCGATCAACCTGCTGGTCGGCCAACGCGCCGACACGGACATGATTCGCCCCGGAGCCGACGAACTGCGCGTCGAGGGACGATTCGTACTTCCCGATGGCTCGGAACGGGTGTTGTGTCGTGTCGTGCCACGGGACGGACGTTCACGGGCATACGTGGATGGGCGACTGGCGACCGTCGGCAATCTGAGCGAGTTCGGCTCCGAGCTCGTCGACCTCCATGGACAACACGAACACCAGAGTTTGCTCGGTGTTGCGGCACAACGAGTCGCGCTCGACTCCTTTGCCGAGACCGATCTGGAGCCGTTGCGCACGGCGCGCGCAGCGGTGACCGAGATCGACGCGGCGCTTGCCACCATGGGTGGCGACGAGCGAGCACGGGCGCGTGAGATCGACCTCCTGCGATTCCAAGTGGAGGAAATCTCGCGTGCTGCACTCGACGATCCCGATGAAGATGCCGAATTGGAGAGGCAGATCGATCTCCTGCAGGATGCCGAATCGCACCGCGAGGCTCTATCAGCCGCTATCGCCGCATTGGCCGATGACGACGGTGCGCTCGATCGATTGGGGAGTGCCGCAGCCGTGTTGGGACGCGGCGATGCCATGCGCCAACATGTGGAGCGCATTCGCGAACTGCAATCGCTCATTGGTGACGCCGCCGACGACATGCGTCGGGTACTGGACGGCGTGGAGCAAGACCCGGGACGCCTGTCCAAATTGGTGGAGCGACGACAGACCTTGTTCGACTTGCGTCGCAAGTATGGGGACACCGTCGCGGCGGTCATCGTCTACGGAGCCGAGACGTCGGCGCGGCTCCAAGAACTGGAGTCGTGGGAAGAGCGTGCCGGCTCGCTCGATCGGCGTCGTGCCGACGCGCTCGTGGTGCTCGATCGCGAGGCGCGAAAGGTGCGCACACGGCGCGAGGCTGCGGCGCCAAGGTTGGCCAAGGCCGTCGAGAAGCACTTGGCGCGCTTGGCACTGGCTGGAGCACGGGTGGAAATTGCCGTCGGTGGCATTCGCGCCGACGATGTGGCAGGTGACGACGTGCGATTCCTTTTTGCCGCCAATCCGGGCTCGGAACTAGCACCTCTCGCCAAGGTGGCTTCCGGAGGCGAATTGGCCCGCGCCATGTTGGCGTTGCGATTGGTACTCACGCAGGCACCCGGGACGCTGGTCTTCGACGAGGTCGACGCCGGGATCGGCGGTGATGCGGCAGTTGCGGTTGCCGATGCCCTTGCCGATCTCGGGGAGCGACACCAGGTGCTCGTCGTGACCCACCTCGCCCAAGTGGCAGCAAGCGCTGCCCATCACGTGTTGGTGGAAAAAGAGGTACGCAAGGGGATCACGTTCGCATCCGCACGTGTCCTCGATGAATCGGAGCGTCCCGACGAGATCGCACGACTCCTGTCGGGCAGCCTGGCCGTGGAATCGGGCGTGGAACATGCGAGGAACATGTTGAAATCCCGCAAGAAGTCGCGAACCGGCCGAAAATGATCCGCGGAACGTCAGTCCGCGACCACGAGTGCAGGTAGGCTGACCTTCCGTCAAGGTTGCACCTGACGGATCCCCCGTCAAGTGAAGTCGACGGGAGTGGAAAAGTGGCAAAGCATGTGTTCGTAACCGGGGGCGTGGCGAGCGCACTCGGCAAGGGACTCACTGCGTCGTCGCTCGGACGACTCTTGAAGATGCGCGGTTTGCGCGTCACGATGCAGAAACTCGATCCGTACATCAACGTCGA
>SXPW01000150.1 GCA_005793785.1 Actinomycetota bacterium
CATCAGCCACGCCCGCGCTGCAGACGTTCCGATCATCGTTGCAATCAACAAGATCGACAAGGAGAACGCCGACGTTCAACGCACGATGTCGGCGGTCGCCGAGCAGGAACTCGTCCCCGAACAATGGGGTGGCGACACGATCATGGTGGAAATGTCGGCGCAACAGGGTCTCGGTATCGACGACCTACTCGAGCAATTGCTCGTCGTGGCCGAGGTGGAGGAACTCACCGCCAATCCGAGCGGACGTGCCAAGGGATTCGTCCTTGAAGCGCGACTCGACGTTGGTCGCGGGCCGGTGGCAACGGTGCTCGTCGACAAGGGCACGCTGAAAGTTGGTGACCCGATGGTGGCCGGCGCCGCGTGGGGCCGTGTGCGTGCGATCATCAACGACCGCGGTGAACAAGTCAAGGAAGCCGGGCCGTCCTCGCCGGTGCAAGTGCTCGGACTTTCCGCGGTTCCACAGGCGGGTGACGATTTCCGCATCGCGCCCGACGATCGCACCGCCCGCACCGTGGCCGATTCGCGAGCCCAGCGCCAACGGTTGCTCGCCCAGCGTGGCGATGCGCGCACGCAAAAGGGCGTCAAGCTCGAGGACATCTTCACCCAGATTCAGGCCGGCGAAACGGCGACGCTCAACTTGTTGATCAAAGCTGACGTGCATGGTTCGCTCGAAGCAGTCACCGAGAGTCTTCGCAAGTTGGAACGCGACGACGTGAAGGCCGCCTTCGTGCACCGCGGAGTGGGTTCGATCACCGAGAACGACATCACGCTCGCTGCCACCACCAACGCCACGATCATCGGCTTCAACGTCCGACCCGATCGCAAGGTTCGCGATCTCGCCGAAGCGGAACACGTCGAGATCAGAACCTACGAAGTGATCTACAAGGTCATCGAGGACATCGACAAGGCCATGAAGGGCTTGCTCGCGCCGGAGTTCGAGGAAGTGGTCACCGGCGAAGCCGAGGTACGCGAGCTCTTCCGCGCGCCGAAGGTCGGAGCCGTCGCCGGTTGCTTCGTGCGCTCGGGCGTCATCACCCGCGGTTCCAAGGTGCGCTTCCTGCGTGACGGCACCATCATCTGGAAGGGCGCGATCAACACGTTGCGCCGATTCAAGGACGATGTCAAGGAAGTCCGCGAAGGATTCGAATGCGGTATCTCGCTCACCGACTTCCAGGACTTGAAGCAGGGTGACATCATCGAAACCTTCGATCTCCGGGAGATCGAACGCGTCTAATGGCCGACCTGCACTTCTACTTCGATCCCGTCTGTCCGTGGGCGTACATCACTTCGCGTTGGGTGGTCGAGGTGCAGCGGCAACGCAATTACGACGTTTCGTGGAAGTTCATCTCGTTGTACATGATCAACAACGATCGCGGTTACAACGAATCCAACAAGTCGCACATGGAAGGCCACACCGGCGGTCTTCATGCGTTGCGAGTGGCGAGCGCTGCACGTGCCGCCGCGGGGAACGACGCCGTCGCGGCCGTGTACACCGCGCTCGGTAAGGCAATCCACGCCGACAAGCGCCGACCCACGGCAGCGGCGGACATGCAAGGTCTAATGCGGGAGGTGCTGACGGAAGCCGGGCTCAATCCGCAGTGGGCGGAAAGCGCGACCGACCCCCTGCACGACGAAGTGATTCGCTTCGAGACCACGCATGCCCTGAGCCTCACCGGGAAGGACGTCGGCACGCCGATCCTGGTGTTTCATCCCGACGCCCCCAACGAGTCGTCGTTCTTCGGGCCGGTCATCTCGGCGATTCCGCGCGGCAACGATGCATTGCGGCTGTGGGACGCTGTCGAAACCCTGGCGACGACATCGGGCATGGCGGAACTCAAGCGCTCGTTGCGCAGCGCACCGAAGTTCGACTGACGCACCGTCGCGCACGCGACCTACGCTGGCGTCATGCAGGTTGTCTACACACCCAAACACCTCCTCCACGATCCCGCCACCGAGATCGAGGCGTCCACCACGCACTCGCCGTTCGAACACACCGGTCGCGCGGAGACGATCAAGGCGGCTCTTGCCGCGGACCCGCGGTTCACGTTTCGCGATCCCGTCGAACACGGCACCGATCCGATCAAGGCCATCCACGATGAGGGGCTCATCGATTTTCTGTCGGTGGCGTGGGCCGAGTACCAGCAGGTCGTCGGCGATCGTCGCGAGGTGGTTCCCGACTTCTTCTATCGCGACCAGATTCGCAACCGCATGGGCGACACCACCGAACCCCAGGCCATCACGGCACGGCTGGGTTGGTGGTGCTTCGAAACCACCACTCCGTTGACCAAGGGCACCTACGAGGCGGCTCGGGCCGCCGTCGACACCGCACTCACCGCGACCGACGCGGTGCTCGGCGGTGAGCGTGCGGTGTACGGTCTTTGCCGACCGCCGGGTCACCACGCCACTCGTGATCTGTACGGCGGCTACTGCTTTTTCAACAATGCCGCCATCGCCGCCCACGACATCGTGCGTCGCACGGGTGGCAAGGTGACGGTGCTCGATGTCGATTACCACCACGGCAACGGCACGCAGGAGATCTTCTACGACCGCGACGACGTGCAGTACGTCTCGCTGCACGGCGATCCCCGTCGTGCGTATCCCTATTTCACCGGCCACGCCGAGGAAACCGGAACCGGCAGGGGACTCGGTAGCACGTTCAACGTGCCGTTGCCGAAACGCACCGCCGACGACGCGTACGTCTCCGCACTCGCGACCTGTGCGGAGAAGATCGCCGCGTTCAAACCGACCGCGCTCATCGTGTCGCTCGGTCTCGACACGTTCATCACCGACCCCATCGCCGACCTGGCGGTGACCACCGAGGGCTTTTCGCGCAGCGGTGCGTTACTTGCCCAACTCGGACTTCCCACCATCGTGTTGCAGGAGGGCGGTTACGACGTTTCGGCGCTCGGCCGCAACGTCCACGCGTGGTTGACGGGATTCGGCGCCTAGTCGCGACGTTGATCGCGCAGGTATGCCTCGAATTGCGCGGCGAGTTCGTCACCCGAGGGAATGTCCGCGGTCACGTCGTCGCGTTGATGTGCCGCGTCGTACGCAGACTCGAGTTGTGACAACAGTTGTGCGTGTTCTGGATTCGCAGCCACGAGTCCATCGAGGCGTTCGCGGTGTGCAGCCGCGTCGGAGCGCGCCGCGCTGACGTCGAGCGAGATTCCACCGGTGTCGCAGACAGCACTGAGCAGTGCGACCGTCGCCGCCGGGTAGGGCATCGTGGTCGCGTAGTGGGGCACCTGTGCCCAGATTCCGACCGCGGGAATTCCGCGCCCGGTGAGCACGTGTTCGAGCACCGCCTCGATACCGGCCGGCACGTCCACCGAACTGCGCACGTACGGGAGCCCGACGATCGCGTCCGATGAGGGCGAGGTGCACGAGAGGTTCACTGCCCGCGTGTGTGGCGTGGCGAACGGGTATGCGCCGAGTCCGATCATCTTTCGAACCCCGAGCTGCACGGAGAGTTCAGCGACACAGTTGGCGAATTGGTTCCATCTCGAATCGGGTTCGTGTCCGGTGAGGAGCAGTACGTCCTTGCCGTTGATGTCTCGTCCGAGCATCAATTCCGTGCACGGCCAGTCGAGTCGGGTGTTGATACCTTCGCGCAATTCCATGGTGGGCCGACGAGCCCGGAAGTCGAGGAATTGGTCGGCATCGAAGGTGAGCAGCGTCGTCGCACCGGAGACGTCGATGAGCCGTGTCATCGCTGCGTGTGCCGCCGAACTGGCGTCGATCCAACCCTGCAACATCACGACGAGGAGGGGCGACGACAGCGTCGGCAATGCCGAGTAACTCTCGTGCAACCGGTATGACTCGGGTGTCGAACCTTGCGACGCCATGTGGCTCGTCAGTGTAGGCGGGCGAGCGACCGGTGCGCGGCTGTGACGGCCGACTCCACCTGGGCGGCGAATGGTGCAAGTTCGGCCGCTGATCGATCACCGAGCGCGCCACCCAGGTAACGCGCATAGACGCCCTCGATGATGCAGGCCAACTTCCAGAACGCGAATGCGGTGTAGAAGTCGAGTTGCGAAACGTCACGTCCGGTGATGCGTGCGTAGCGTTCGACCAATTCTGCGCGATTGAGGAAACCCTTCACCCGGTTGGCCTGTGCTTGCCACGCCGAGGACTCGTCATCCGGGCCGGTGTAGTACGCCATCAGCAACCCGAGATCGGCGAGCGGATCGCCGAGCGTGCAAATCTCCCAGTCGAGAACGGCGACGATTCGTCCGTCGTCGTTGACGATGCAGTTGTCTAGCCGGTAGTCGCCGTGCACGATCGTCGCGGGGCCTTGTTCGGGAATTCTTCCGACCAGCGCGTCGTGCACCTCGTCGAGCAACGGAAGATCCCTCGTCTTTTGCGCGTTGAACTGCCCGTACCAACGCTTCAGTTGACGAGCGATGTAACCCTCGTGTCGGGCGAGGTCGGCGAGTCCAACCCGTTGGAGGTCCACCGAGTGGATTGCCGCCATCGTGTCGATGAGCGATTCGCTCGCCGCTCGTCGCGCCGATTCACTGAGCACTCGCTCGGCGATGGCTGCGTCGCGCACCACATGGCCCTCGACGAATCCCATCACGTAGAAAGGCGCGCCATTCACGGCGGTGTCCGTACACATCGCGAGCGCCGGTGCGACGGGCACGTTCGTGTCCCGCAGTGCATGGATGATGCGGTGTTCACGACCCATGTCGTGTGCACTGGCCAGGGTGTGCGACAGCGGCGGTCGACGCAGTACGTACTTCGTACCACGGGCGTCGGTGAGTTTGAACGTGAGGTTGGAGTGTCCGCCGGCGATGACCTCGGAGGTGAACGGGGGAGTGAATCCAGCCACATTCGCCGCCAACCATGGTGTGACCGTGGCCGTGGCGATGCCGTCTCGGGCCGCATCAACCATGCGGCAAAACTACTCGCTCACGCCAGCGGTATCGTAAGCGCGTGAACAAAGTGGTCAGCGTCATCGACGTCACCGATGCCACGTTCCAACGCGAAGTTCTCGAACGGTCGAAGTCCACTCCGGTGGTGGTCGACCTTTGGGCCACGTGGTGCGGACCGTGCAAGACACTCGGACCCATCCTGGAGAAAGTCATCGGCGCCACCGCGGGCAAGGTGGTACTCGCCAAGGTCGACGTCGACAAGAACCCGGCCATCGCCCAGGCGTTCCAGGTGCAGTCGATTCCGGCGGTGTTCGCCTTGCACGAAGGCAAGGTCGTCGACGCATTCCAGGGTGCACTACCCGAGCACGAGGTGCGTGCCTTCGTCGGCAAGTTGATGCCCGAGGGTGAGGTCGTCGACGTGGCAACCCTGTTGGCTCGTGGCGACGAAGCCAGTCTTCGCGAGGCACTCAAGATGGAGCCCGCCAACGAGCAGGTGGTGCTGGCGCTCGCCACCGTGCTGTTGTCGCGTGAGGCGGTAACCGACGCGCTGGAAATACTCCAGCGTGTTCCGCAAACGCCGAAAGTGGCGAGCCTCGTCGAGCGCGCAAAGGCGATGTTCGTCCCGGACGACAACTTTGCGGTGCAACTCGATGCTCTCTTGCCGTTGGTGAAGGCCGACGAGGAGGCGCGCAAGCGATTTCTCGAGATTCTCGACACGATGGGTCCGGGTGATCCGCGTACCGCCACGTATCGCCGCAAGATGACGGGAATGCTCTTCGCGTAACTCCCGGTCGTTTGCGCCCCTGCGCAGACGAAGTTTGACCGTCACTTCCGCCACTGCGCGAACGAGGTTCGTCCGTCGTGGCATCGTCCTGCACACAACACGGCATGGAATTTCTTGCGGGGTGGTGGCGATGGCTGGGTTGGCGACGCATCGTCGTGGTGTGCGTCGCGGCACCGATCGGCGCGGTGGTGGTGTGGTGGATGGTGCAACTTCCCGCGCCACCCGTGGATGATCGCATTCCTGCGGCACCAACGGGCGTGTCACCGCCGGGAACACCGCCGGGAACACCGTCTGGAACTCCGGCAGTCTCGAACGCTCTGCCACCGTGGTTGACCTCGCTCGACACCGTCGCGCCGCCGCGTATCGCCGTGCACGTCGTCGGAGCGGTGGTGCATCCGGGCGTGTACCACCTTCCAACCGGCGCGCGGGGCGACGACGCACTCCGTGCGGCGGGCGGCGCCACGGGCGACGCCGACGTTCGGCGCGTGAATCTCGCTGCCGTACTCGCGGATGGCGAGCAACTTGTCGTGCCGCGCTTCGGTGAGCGAATCACCACCACGTTGCCGCGAGCGGTTGACGATACCGGTCGAACCGGCGGCACGAACGGTGTCGGCAAACTGCCGAACGCGGAGTCGCCGTTGATGGTCGACCTCAATCGCGCCACGGTGGCCGAACTCGAGCGACTACCCGGAGTCGGTCCTTCGACCGCTCGCGCCATCGTCGACCACCGCACGCGCAACGGCCCGTTTGCGTCGGTGGAGGAGCTGCTGGCGGTTCGGGGTATCGGTCCGGCGAAACTCGCCGAATTGCGACCGTTCGCCCGAGTGTGAACCGTTACAGAACGCTGAGCGCAAAAAGGGCGAACCCGGCGAATCCACCCAGCACCATGGCAAGGGAGAACGGCAACATCACTGATCGCCAGTCCTTCCAGTCGGCAACCGGACGTCTGGTTGCACGATGCGCCGCCAACTGTCCGAGTACGAACCACAGAGCGAGGCTGCTCCCGACTCCGAGCACGATCGCATTCGCACCGGCAGTGATCGGTACCCCGAACGCCACCAACAACGGACACGCTGCAATGACGAGGGCGAATCCCGACACTCCGGTGATACGGCCGGGCAGTACGAGGAGCACTCCACCTGACAGTGCGACGACCGCCGCCACACCGAGTGCGAGGATTCCACCCTTGCGACGCAACTCGGTGCGATAGGCAGCGACACCGAGAGGAACCGACACGTGCGCAATGTTATTCGCCCGTCGAACTTCGGGGTCGCCATATGGTGTTGCGTCGCAGCGCGTGTCGGGGGAGAAGTCGTTGCCAGGTCGTCCGTCGTTGCCGACGGCGTCGGTGTCGCGGCCGCGATGGTGCCGTGGCGTCTCGCGTGGTGGCTCGGCATCGCACTCGTGTTGGCGATGAGGTTTCGATCGACGTCTCCGCACCGTTGGCTGGTGGCGTTGGTGCTGCTCACGG
>SXPW01000151.1 GCA_005793785.1 Actinomycetota bacterium
CAAGGCGGCGGTCATCGGCGACACCGTCGGCGACCCGTTCAAGGACACCGCCGGTCCGGCACTCAACCCGCTCATCAAGGTGATGAACCTGGTGTCGCTCCTCATCCTGCCCGCAGTCATCAAGTTGCAGGACGAGACGGCAGCCCGTTACGCGATCGCGGGAGTGTCGCTGTTGGTGTTGCTCGTCTCCATCTACCGCTCGAGTCGCCAGACGGTCAGCCTCAAGGCTGCCTAGTCGGCGAGGAATCCACTCGTCGTGCGTTACCTGAGCGACGAGTGGATTGCAGCGATCGGTCGACAACTTGCCGATTTCCCGGCGATCAATGCACTGGCTTCGAAACACTCAGTTGCCGTCACGCAGTTGGTCACCGCGTCGCCATTCGGTGATGTGACCTACCACTTCACTTGCCGTGATGGCAGATTGAGTTTCGGCAAGGGACCAGTGCCGAGTGACGTCACCTTCACACAGGACTACGACACGGCGGTAGGTGTTGCAACCGGCAAGGTGAATGCCGCCGACGCATTCATCAAAGGACTCGTGCGATTCAGTGGCGATCATCAGAAGGTGATCGACGCTCAGCCGTTGTTTGCCGCCCTTGACGGGGTCTTTGCAAGCGTGCGAGAAACTACCGACTATCGCTAGATGAGACCGAGGGCCCTCACGGCGTCACGTTCTTCTTGCAGTTCTGCCACCGAGGCATCGATCTTGGCGCGGCTTGCCGCATCGATGTGCAGGCCTTGCACGATCTGGTAGTTGCCGGCTGAGCAGGTGCACGGGAACGACGAGACCAGACCTTCGGGCACACCGTACGAGCCGTCGCTCGGAACGGACATGCTCACCCAGTCGCCTGGCGCGGTACCGAGCGCCCACGACCGAACGTGATCGATTGCGGCATTTGCAGCCGACGCTGCCGACGAGGCACCCCTCGCCTTGATGACCGCAGCGCCCCGTTTTGCGACGGTCGGAATGAAGGTGTCGTTTACCCAGGCGTCGTCGTTGACGAGCGACTTGGCGGGTGTGCCGTCCACTTCGCAATACGAGAGATCGGGGAATTGCGTCGTTGAATGATTTCCCCACACGGTCATCTTCTTGATGCTCGATACTGGGCGGTTGATCCGCATCGCGAGTTGGGAGAGCGCACGATTGTGGTCGAGACGGGTCATGGCCGTGAACTGGCGGGGGTCGATTCCGTTGGCATTGTTCAGGGCGATGAGCGCGTTGGTGTTCGCTGGATTTCCCACGACCAGCACCTTGATGTTCTTCTTGGCGTTCCTGGCGATCGCCTGACCCTGCGGCTTGAAGATCCCCCCGTTCGCCGAGAGGAGGTCCTTTCGTTCCATGCCGTCCTTGCGCGGCATTGCTCCGACGAGCAGTGCAACGTCGGCATCACCGAAGGCAACGTTGGCATCGTCGGTGCACACCACACCGTCCAGCAACGGAAACGCGCAGTCGTCGAGTTCCATCTTCACGCCGCCGAGTGCCCCCAACGCAGGTGTCACCTCCAGGAGTTGCAGAATCACCCGTGTGTCGGGACCCAACATTGCGCCCGAGGCGATCCGAAAGATGAGGCTGTATCCGATTTGACCTGCTGCGCCGGTAACGGCGACACGAACTGGGGTTGTCACGGGGGCTCACGCTAGACGATTGCCGCAACGCCGCGGCAAACGGACGATTACAAGCGACCCACCGCCTGCATGATGAGATCGGAATAGAAGCGCGCACCAGCCGGACGAAGGTGTGTCTTGTCCGAGTAGAGATATTCCGGATACTGACCCACGATGGTGTGCCAGTCGAGCACCTTCACGTTGGCGTATTTCGCGGGTAACTCATTGATGAGTCGATTGTTGATCGTCTGACGCGGCTCGCTCGGCACGTGCACGGTGAGGAAGAGCACGAGCGGCGTATCGGCCAACGTGGTCATGATCTCGTCGAACACCTCCGCGGTCGTGGTGCTGTTGGTGCCGAGGTGAATCACCACGATGGATCCAAGGCGTCGCACCGACTTGAGGTAGTTGACGATCTCCAAGGCCTGTCGCACCGACCGACTCTTCATTGCGTCGACCGTTGCGCCGCGCGCCGTGAGTTCCCGCGCGGCACCGAGCATGACGGAATCACCGATTGCCAAGACGTCGATGAGTTGGCCGTCGAGTGTCGTCGTTTGGGTGACTCCGCCACCGATGATGACCGGTGCGGCCGCGTCGATCGTCGTCGGCGAGGCGGCGGCGTTCGCAACCGTGGTGGGAGTGGAATCGAGCAGGTTCACCACGGCCGACTCACTCTCCGCGAGGCTCTGGCTGATGTCGTTCAATTTCACGTCCGCGGTGGCGATACTCACTAGCGCAAAGGCGGGCAGCACGGCGACGGCTGAAACGAGCCCAACCCGCCGCCGACGACCAGTCACCCCCGACCGCACGTCGGTGCGTCGCACGTCGCGACGACTGCGCCACCACGCACCGAAACGACCATCCCGGATCGGCAGTTCGACGTATCGGTCCGACAACTCCGTGATGGCCAGCGCCAGCAAGACGAGGAGTACGAATTCGTACGGCGTGAGTCCCTTGCCAGCAAAGCGGCGGTACAGCTGGAAGATTGGCCAGTGGTACAGGTACAAGCCGTAGGAACGTTGACCCACGTACGTCATCACGCGGTTGCCGAGGAGCGCGTGGGTCATCGTCGCAGTTGGGTGCACCGCGGCGGCGATCACCGCAACGCTGGCAACGCCGACGAAAAGGAAGCCACCGCGAAACAGCAGGTCGTAACCGGTCGTCCCGATGTCGGTGATGTCCACCACGTCGCGGAACACCGCCGCCGACACGGACAGTCCACCGAAGCCGAGCAGGAAGACCCCGTCGAGCAACTGGCCACGCGTTCCGATCGGTGAAGACTGCAACAACCACGGTCGCCAGAAAACTGCAAGTGCTGCGCCGAGGAACAGGCCGCCCGCCCTGGTGAACGTGCTCAGGAAGAGGAAGTCGATCCGTGACACGGGCTGTCCGAGGAACGCCATGAACTGCTCGGGGGTCTCGGCGACCGTCGCGATCGGCCCACTTCGATAGGTGTACGCCGTGAACACCGCAATACAGATCGAGGTGGCGACGAACAGCATTCCGACGAGGGGTAGTCGGCGCCGTCCGAGGCGGAGGAACAACATCATGAGTACCAGCCACAACACGTAGAACTGCTCCTCCACCGCCAACGACCACAAGTGTCGGAGCGGCACGAAGTCGAACGCCGTGAAGTATGAAGTGCCGACCCAGATCTGGAACCAGTTGAAGCCGTACATCAACGCTGCGATGATGTCGCCCCGCAGATTCCCCAACGTGTCTCGCTCGAAGAGCGAACAGTAGACCGCAACCATCGTCAACAGCAACCACAATGCGGGTAACAGTCGTCTGGCGCGTCGCATCCAGAACTGTTTCAGACTGATGGAACCGTCACGTTCCGACTCGGCAATGAGCAGCGAAGTGATGAGAAACCCGCTGATGACGAAGAAGACCTCCACACCGAGGAATCC
>SXPW01000152.1 GCA_005793785.1 Actinomycetota bacterium
GCGAGCGATGTGCCCGAGTCGCGGCTGATCGTGGCCTCCGAGTCGGAGAGAATCACCACGCAACCGCCGAATCCGCCACCAGTCATTCGCACCCCGTGCACGCCGGGCACCCGCGCGAAATGGTCGACCGCGGCATCCATCGCCGGGGTGGAGGTTGCAAAGTTGCGACTGAGACTGCGATGACTCTCGTACATGAGTCGTCCCGCGTCACGAGCATCTCCGTGCGCAAGTGCAGCGGCGAAGGCGCGAACTCTTTCGTTCTCGCTCACCACGTGTTGTGCCCGCGCTCGAACGACGTCGTCCTTGATGTGCCGTACGGTGGCGGAATCTGCGAGTCGCAGCGGACCGACCTCGCGCTCCGCCATCGCACATTGTTGAACGCGAGCCGGATATTCGCTGCCGTCGAGCGTTCGTGACGACACCTCGACGACCCACACCGCAAGCGACTCTGGTATTCGAATCGGCGTTACCTCGAGTGAATGGCAATCGATCATCAGCGCGTGATCGCGTACACCCGCAACGATGGCAAGTTGGTCCATGATCCCGCACGGCACGCTCGTGGCCAGGTGTTCCGCGCGTCTGCACACCGCGGCAATCGCGGACTCATCCGTGTCGATGCCGAAGGCGAGGGCGGCGGCCACCTCGAGTGCCGCACTCGACGACAGTCCCGCTCCGATCGGAACGTTGGTCGCGACCGTGCCGATGAATCCCCGTATCGGCAAGTGGCGCTCGGCCATCGCCGCGGCGACTCCCGCGACGTAACGTCCCCATGCGGGTCGCACGTTCGACGCATCGACGATGGGGAGCGCGAATCGAACCTCTCCATCGAGGTCGTCACTCGTGAGGATCACGTCTTCGTGTCGGTCGAAGGTGATGGTCGTCTCGCGATCGATTGCCATCGGCAAGACCAAGCCACCGGTGTAATCGGTGTGGTCACCAATCAGATTGACGCGTCCTGGTGCGCGTGCGACCGACGACACGGCGAAACGCTACCGTGAAGGCATGCCACGCGCCGTCGCCAACAAATGGGAAACCCTGCCGATCGAACTCGAATACGACACGTTCGGCGACAAGAACGATCCTGCACTCGTCCTCATCATGGGTTTCGGCGCGCAGATGGTGGCTTGGCACGAGGACTTCGCGCGCATGCTCGCCGATCGCGGGCACTTCGTGGTGCGTTTCGACAATCGCGACGTCGGCTTGTCCACCAAACTCGATGGTGTATCAGTCGATTCGAACGCGGTGGTCACCGCAGCATTGCTCGAGCAACCGATTCCGCCGACGCCGTATTCTTTGAGCGACATGGCGGCCGATGTCGTCGGGTTGATGGACCATCTCGGCATCCAGAAGGCGCACATCATGGGAGCCTCGATGGGCGGCATGATCGCACAGGTGTTTGCAATCGAACATCCGACCCGCACTGCGTCGCTCATCTCGGTGATGTCGATGCCCGGCGAGCCGGAGACCATGGAGTCCACGCCCGAAGCAATGGCGGCGCTCATGTCGATTCCGCCCACCGATCGTGCCGGCTTCATCGAACACTCGTTGGTGTACCAAGCCTTTCAATCCAAGAAGTACCGCGACGCGGCGCTCTCGCGTGCCAACGCCGCGCGGGATTTCGATCGGTCGTTCTATCCCGAGGGATCACCGCGACAATTGGCGGCGATCTACGCCAGCGGTCGGCGCACCGAGGCACTCGCGGCGCTGAAGGTGCCGACCCTCGTCATCCACGGCAACGACGACACGCTCATCGCACCCGGTGCGGGCAAACGCACCGCGGCGATCATCCCCGGTGCGCAATTGGTGCTCGTCGACGACATGGGTCACGACATTCCGCAGCCCTTGTGGGGCTTCATCGTCGACACCATCTCGCGCTTCACGCTGAAGAAGTAACACTCCGATGGCGGGTCCGCTCAGCGGAATTCGAATCCTCGAGATCGCCGGAATCGGTCCGGGTCCGTTCGCGGCGATGATGCTCGCCGACATGGGTGCCGAGGTGGTGCGCGTCGAGCGAACCCAAGCGGTGCGTGACACGTCGACGGGATCCCATTGGGACGTCATGTTGCGCGGGCGACGAAACGTGGCGCTCGATCTCAAGCAGGCCGACGGGGCCGACGCCCTCCTTTCACTCGTCGAGCGTGCCGATGCGTTGATCGAAGGTTTTCGACCAGGGGTGATGGAGCGTCTCGGTGTCGGACCCGAGCAGTGTTTGGCCCGCAATCCGAAGTTGGTGTTCGGACGGATGACCGGTTGGGGGCAGGACGGCCCCTACGCGAACTCCGCCGGACACGACATCAACTACATTGCGCTCGCCGGTGCGTTGGCACACTTCGGACGCGCCGGCGAACCGCCGACTCCACCGCTCAACATGGTGGGTGACTTCGGCGGTGGCGGCATGCTGCTTGCCTACGGAGTCGTGTGTGCACTGCTCGAATCACAGCGCTCGGGCAGGGGTCAAGTCGTCGATGCCGCGATGGTCGACGGATCGGCGGTGCTCATGAGCATGTTCTGGGCCTTCAAGAACATCGGCATGTTCGACGAGAATGCGCGCGGCACGAACCTGCTCGACACCGGCGCGCACTTCTACGACGTCTTCGAGTGCGCGGACGGCGAGTGGGTGTCGGTTGGTTCCATCGAGCCGCAGTTCTACGCGCTGCTATTGGAGAAGACCGGCCTGTCGGGCGACGCCGCCTTCGCAGGTCAGATGGATCGCAGCCAGTGGCCGAGCCTCAAGAAGAAGCTGGCGGAGGTGTTCCGCACCAAGACCCGCGCACAGTGGAACACGATCATGGAGGGAACCGACGTCTGTTACGCCCCGGTCCTGCGGATGAGTGAAGCAGCGCAACATCCGCACAACGTGTCGCGTCGAACCTTCGTCGAGATCGATGGCATCACCCAGCCGTCGCCTGCTCCGCGGTATTCGCGTACTTCGACGTCGGTGCCGACCCCGCCTGCGCATGCCGGAGCGCACACCCGCGCCGTGCTCGCCGATTGGGGTCTCGATGAGCGACGAATCGAAGCACTGATCGAGTCGGGAGCAGCCAAGCAATCATGAGCACCATCGTCTTCCTGCACGCCCACCCCGATGACGAGTGTCTGATCAGCGGTGGCACCATCGCCAAGTATTCGGCCGAAGGTCACCGTGTGGTCGTCGTGACCGCCACCGACGGTCGACACGGGGAGCGGCCCGCCGACGTCACGAGCGCAACCGCCTTGTTGGAGCGACGACGGACCGAACTCGGTCGCGCCTGCGAGATCCTCGGGGTGACCCGTCACGAATGGCTCGGGTACGAGGACAGCGGAATGACGGGTTGGGCGCAGAACAACGAGCCGGGTGCCTTCATTCGTTCGACGGTCGACGATGCGGCAGAACGGCTCGCGGTGATCGTTCGCGACGAACAACGCGCAACGGATCGACTCGTCCTCGTTGGTTACGACTGGCACGGCAACTACGGTCACCCCGACCACATCCACGTGCACAAGGTGGTGCGCCGCACCGCCGCGCTCACGGGAGTGCGCGATTTGTTCGAGGTCACCTTGAATCGTGACGCCTTCGTCGAGCAGTTCGAATGGTCGAAGGCCAACGGTGGTGAGAACGACTTCGACCCGCGCAACCCGGCCGACGACGGTAATCCGATGGGGGAGCCCGAGTCGGTGATTACACACCACATCGACGTCGCCAAGCACTGCGATCAGAAACGTCGCGCCATCTCCGCGCACAAGAGCCAAATGAACGACACGAGTTTCGTGAACGAGTTGTCCGAGGAGTCCTTCCAGCGAGCGTTCGGCACCGAGTGGTTCATCAAGGTCGGCGAACCGGCGCCGTCGAAACGTTCGTCACTGTTCGACGAATGATTCGAGGTTTTCGAGTCGTGCGCGCCGACCGATGACGCTCATCCACCTGGTGCGCCACGGCCATGCGGCGGCCGGATGGGACACATCGATGGACCCACCGCTCGATGAACTCGGGCGTGATCAGGCCGCGGCAACCGCGGCACGGCTGGTCGTACGACTGCAGGAATCCAAGTGGAGCGTCGGTGACCTCGACGTGGTGACGAGCCCGCTCCTGCGATGTCGGGAGACCGCGGCCGAATTCGAACGAGTGTCGGGATGCACCGCGAGTATCGAACCTCGTATCGCCGAGATTCCGTCCCCCTCCGGTGTCGAATTGAGCCAACGTTCGGAATGGTTGCGTCGTGCCATGCAGGGAACCTGGCGCGAACTGATCGATCGCGATGGTACGGAGTACGCGACCTTTCGTGCCGCGCTCGTGGCTTGGGCCGGCGAAATCCGCCGTGACACGATCGCCTTCACCCATTTCGTCGCCATCAACGCCCTGATCGGTGCGGCGACGTCCGACGATCGTGTGCTCGTGCGCAGCGTCGACAACGCGTCGGTCACCACGCTGCATGTCGACGTATCAGGTCGGCTGTCGTTGTTCGAGGGCGGCGCCGAGGCGAACACCGACATTCGGTAGCGACATTCGGTAGCGACAGTCGGTAGCGTTTTCGGTGATGAGCCCCCAGTTGCTCGCCAATGCGATGATTGCCTCGACATTGTCGGAACTGCACAACGGTTTCGCTTGGTTCGTCATCATCGGCAATGCGCTGGCGGGGCTCTGGGCACTCGGCGCGCACCGGGTGGCGTCGCTACGTTCGCGGGCACTGTGGTGGTTCACCACGTTGGCGCAACTCACGGTGTTCGTGCAGGTCGCGATGGGCGTGGCGATGGTGAACAAGGAGAAACTCATGTTTCCCCAATTCCATGCGTTCTACGGCTTTGTCGGCATCATCGCCATCGCCATCATCTACTCGTATCGAGCACAACTGAAGTCGAGGGTGTACCTGCTCTACGGCTTCGGCGGCCTCTTCATCATGGGGCTGGGGATACGAGCGATGCTCGTCGGCCAGGGCTAACGCTCGAGCGCTGCCTCAGCCGACGCGGCGTTCGAACGATGTCGCTTCAGCGGGCATCGTGTACGGACCCGAACCACACTTGCCGGTTCCGGCTCCGGCGATGGTGATCGTCTCGATGCCGCCACTCGATTGCATGGTGGCATATACGCGGGTGACCGGAATCTTGAGGCCCGTCTCCGGTGCACTCAACCCGTCGAAACAGGCGACCTCGCCGGGCTTCACCGCGGTGAACGCGGGATTCCGAAGTCCCGAGGACTCCGGTGTGAACTCGTAGATACCGGTGGGTAGGCCCGCGACGTTCGCCTGCGTCCCGATGGAGAAGCGCAGTCGGCCGTCGAAGGTGTAGCGCGGGAAGAGCCCGATGTGGAGGTCTTCTTGTGCCGAACGGTCGCGTTGTCCGACGGCCAACCACACTCCGGAGAGGGTGTTCGGGTAATCGTGGTCGGGTCGTCCGCAGTTGCCGTCACTCACCAACGTCGAATACAGCTGGTCGCGGAGTGCCGGTTCGAACAAGTCAAGCACGCAGATGGCCGAAGCCCAGCGAGGTGTGTAGGCGCCCGGGTCGATGCGATGCTCCATCGGCTTCGAGACGTCGGTACCGCCGATGTCCCAGCCGTGGGCTCGACCCGAGGCACGACCAAGACGGTCACCCGCGGTTACGGGCACTTGGAGGTAGGTCCACATGCAGACCTCCGAACCACCTTGACCGCCGTTGCATTCCTCGCGGACTGCCGGGTCCTTCACGGCGTCGAGCCATGCCGGCGGAATGTCGTCGATGTGGTTGAACACCACGTAGTAGGTCCCGCAGATGTGCAATGACAACATGTACTCGTCGTAGGTTGCGCTCGCACCGGACGAGTTCTTGACGGTGTAACGGTCACGCGCCAAACCGACCAACGTGGCATTGGCGGGAGCCTTGATGGGATCGACGAGTGCCGTGCGACGGGTGATGCCGTTCTCGTCGACGGACTGTTGTTCGGCAACGTACACGTTGTGGTGCGGCACAGGCAGCGCGTGCGCACCGGGCTGGCTGTAGCCGAGCGGATTGGTGTATCTGATCTGGTCGACCGGCGTCGGCAGCACGCTCAACGGGGTCGCAGAGGTGCACTTCGGTTCGCGCGGTTGGGTGGTGGTGATGTCCCAGTTCCAATGGAAGTAATCGGGTTCTGCAGTCGAAGACCCTTGCGACGAGCCCTGTCCGCCGCCACCCATGTCGCCCTTGCCGGATTTCTGCCACACGAGTGCACCGGTGGAGTCGGCGGCACAAATGCCGGTGCCATTGGGGATGCTCGCGGTCTGTCCGTCGGTGTCGCACGGTGTGCCGAGGTCGGACTCGGAAATGGAGATCTGTCCGTCGCTTCCCGTCGAGTCGTTCTGCTTGTTGTCACCGGGAGTGACGTTCGATCCACTCTCACTACTTCCGCCGCCACCGCATGCTGCGAGGAGAAGCCCCAATGCGATAGCGAGCGAGATAGATCGGCGAGGGTGGACGGCGGGTGTGACGGCGAGTTTGCGCATGACCAGACAGTAGGGGCGACACCCCGGATTTGGCAAGGATTTGCCGTGATGACGCGGCTTCTCCGAGCGGCGGTGCGCCGCGTGGCGAACGACTAGGCGCTGAGCGCGCGTTCGAGGTTGTTCAGTGCGGTCGACAACTCTGCGGGAATGTGTTCACCGAACTTTGCGTAATGTTCACGTATCTGTGGAACCGCGGCGGACCAGCCGGCCACATCCACGCTCAGCAAGGCCGTGAGGTCGTCGTTCGAGATCTCCATCGTCGCGGTGTCAATTGCCTCCGGTTGCGGGAGCAAACCGATCGGAGTCGACCGTGCTGCAGACTTTCCGTCGACGCGTTCGAACACCCACTTGAGGACGCGCGAATTCTCGCCGTATCCCGGCCACATGAAACGGCCGTCCTCGTCGCGGCGGAACCAGTTGACGAAGAAGATCTTCGGCAGGTTGGCGGCCTCGGTGCGCTTGCCCATCTTCAACCAGTGGGCGAAGTAGTCGGCCATGTTGTAACCGCAGAACGGCAGCATCGCCATCGGGTCGAATCGCAGGTTGCCGACTGCTCCGCCGGCGGCGGCGGTGGTCTCGCTCGCCATGATGGAGCCGAGGAACACGCCGTGGTTCCAGTCGAATGCTTCGGTGACGAGTGGAACGGTGGTGCGACGTCGACCGCCGAAGAGAATCGCCGAGATCGGAACACCCTTCGGGTCCTGCCATTCGGGTGCAATCGACGGACACTGCGAAGCGGGCGCGGTGAACCGTGCGTTGGGGTGCGAAGCGGGAGTGGTGGTCTCTGGCGTCCACGGATCGTTGCGCCAATCGGTGGCGCGAGCGGGAGCCGCGTCAGTGAGTCCCTCCCACCACACGTCGCCGTCGTCGGTGAGCGCGGTGTTGGTGAAGATGCAATTGCCGTGCAACGTGTGCATGGCGTTGGCATTGGTCACCCAACCGGTGCCCGGAGCAACGCCGAAGAAACCTGCTTCGGGATTGATCGCGTACAAGCGGCCGTCGTCGCCGAATTTCATCCAGCAGATGTCGTCGCCGACGGTTTCGGCCTTCCATCCGGGAATCGTCGGAGCAAGCATCGCGAGGTTGGTCTTGCCGCACGCGGACGGGAATGCCGCTGCGATGTACTTGAACTCACCGGCGGGATTCGTGAGTTTCAGAATCAGCATGTGCTCGGCGAGCCAGCCGTTGTCCCGCGCCATGACCGACGCGATGCGCAGGGCGAAGCATTTCTTGCCGAGGAGCGCATTGCCGCCGTATCCCGACCCGTACGACCAGATCTCCCGGGTCTCGGGGAAGTGCACGATGTACTTGTTCTCGGGGTTGCACGGCCAGGCGGCGTCCTTTTGACCAGCCGCAAGTGGCGCGCCGACCGAGTGGACGCACGGCACCCACTCGCCGTTGCCGAGCACGTCGAGCGCGCCCTTGCCCATGCGCGTCATGATGCGCATGTTCACCGCCACGTATGCCGAGTCGGTCAGCTGCACGCCGATGTGGGCGATGTCGGAGCCGAGCGGACCCATGCTGAAAGGCACCACGTACATGGTGCGACCACGCATCGCTCCCGTGTACAACGCGGTGAGTTCGCGGCGCATTTCCGCGGGTTGTCGCCAGTTGTTGTTCGGACCGGCGTCGATCTCCTTTTCGGAGCAGATGAAGGTGCGGTCCTCCACGCGCGCCACGTCGCCCGGGTCGCTGTGGGCCCAGTATGAATTCGGACGCTTCACGTCGTTCAACTTGGTGAAGGTGCCCGCCGTGACGAGTTCGGCACACAGGCGGTCGTACTCGGCTTGGGTTCCGTCACACCAGTGGATCGAATCGGGCTGCAGGATCGTAGCCCATGAGTCGACCCACGAATTGAGTCGGTCGTTGGATGAACGATTCGTCATTGCAGGAGTTGTGCAAGGAGCGTTCGGGCTAGTGGCCCGGTGTGCCCATGTCCCTTTCGGACCCGATACGAAGTTGCGTGGCGCGTCCCGCGGCGTCGAGCGTGAAGTTCACGCGTTGACCTTGGCGGAGCATGCGAAAGATCGAACCGTCGAGTGCGTGTTCGGCAAGTTCGTATTCGGTGAGATCGGTATCGCGCAACACGATGCCGTCACCGGTCGTCGGATTGAACGCCTTGACGACGCCTTGCATGAACGAAAAAGGTATCACAGGTAGCCTTTCGGCGTGCCCGTGCTGGAACAGTTGGGGTCCGATGCCTTGCGTCACACACTGGTGACCTACCGCGACACGCTGAAGCGCCATCAAGCCGATATCAACAGGCTGAACGTGTATCCCGTCCCCGACGGAGACACGGGTACAAACATGACGCGAACGCTCGACGCCGTCGTCGCGGAGTTGGAGAAACGTCCCGGAGCGCTCGACGAAACGTGCAGCGCCATCAGTCACGGCTCGCTCATGGGTGCGCGCGGCAACAGTGGCGTGATCCTCAGTCAGATTCTGCGCGGTCTTTCCGGAACGTTGAAATCGGCGCGTGATCTCGGCGCCCCGAAGGTTGCCGAGGCGTTGAAGGCGGCGTCGTTGGCTGCATACGAATCCGTGCTGAAACCGATCGAAGGCACCATTCTCACCGTGGTGCGTGAAACGGCCGACGCAGCGGTGCGTGCCGCGAACGACGGGGCGACGCTCGCGGCGATGTTGCGTGTTGCGCGGGCTGCCGGTCGCGAGTCGTTGGCCAACACCCCCGAGTTGTTGCCCGTGCTGAAGGACGCCGGCGTCGTCGATGCGGGTGGTGCCGGATTCCTGCTGTTCCTCGACTCGGCACTGCACGTGGTGGACGGCGAACCATTGCCCGAGCCGGAGAACGTGAGTGGTCCCAATACCGAGCAACTCATCGCCGTGATGAAGCGCGGCGATGGCACCGGAAATACCGACGGCACGGTCGACGTGAGCGAGTTGCGCTACGAAGTGATGTTCCTCCTCGAGATCGACGACACCAAGTCGCATGCGTTCAAACAGAAATGGGGTGGAATCGGCGATTCCATCGTGGTGGTCGGCGGCGAGGGTCTGTACAACTGCCACATTCACACCAACGACATCGGCGCGGCGATCGAGGCACCGATCTCCCTCGGTGGTCGCCCGCACCAGATTCGTGTCACCGACCTGTTCGAGGAGGTGGCGGAAGAGCACGAGAAGCGCGAAGCCCAACTCGCCGCTCCGTCGGGGGGCGATGCGGTCGCCCACGCTGGCAAACCCCACTTCAAGACGCATGCCGCACTTCCCGAGGTGACGTGCGCCGTGGTGGCGGTGGCGAGCGGTGACGGCATCGCGGAACTGTTCGGCCAACTCGGCGTGCACGGAGTGGTGACGGGTGGACAAACCTTGAACCCCTCGACGCAGGAATTGCTCGACGCGGTGGAACACATGAACGCCCAGCAGGTGGTGATCCTGCCGAACAACAAGAACATCATCCCGGTTGCACAACAAGTGGATGGTCTCACGAAGAAGGAAGTGCGTGTGGTGCCGACGTGCTCCATGCCCGAAGCGCTGGCCGCGCTCGTTGCGTACGATCCGGAAGCCTCCGCCGAACACAACGGCGGCGCGATGGCCAAGGCCGCCGCAGCGGTGATCACCGGCGAGGTGACGACCGCGGTACGCGACACCAAGACCGACGCTGGCAGCGTGACCGCGGGGGATTCGATCGGTCTCGTGCGTGGTGACGGCGTGGTTGCGATCGCAACCAACGTGTTCGATTGTTCGACCGCGCTCCTGAAGCACATCGTGACCGACGACCGCGAGTTGCTCACCATCATCACCGGGGTCGACGCCAGGTCCGATGAAACGGCGCGCATCGAAGCCTGGGTGGGCGAGCACTTCCCGTCCATCACGTGCGAGATTCATCGCGGCGGTCAACCGTTGTACCCGTACCTGTTCGGGGTGGAGTAACTTCGGCGCGGCATGGCCGACGCACCGCTCACGCTCAAGGATCTCGCGAAGATCGACATCGCCACCATCAAGGGTGTCGGCGACAAACGTCGTGACGCGCTCGCGGAAGTCGGCGTGGAAACCGTGCTCGACCTCCTCACCACGTATCCGCGGCGGTACGTCGATCGCACCAACGAAGCCCACATCGGCGACCTGGTCGAGGGCGTCGAAACCCTCGTATTGGTGAAGGTGCGCAACGTTCGACGCGTGCCCCTGCGCACCCGGCGCAGCATGGTGACGGCGATGGTGGGGGACGCCACGGGTTCGATTTCGCTCACGTTCTTCAACCAGCCGTGGCGCGAACGGCAACTGAAGACGGACGCCGAAATCGCCGTCTTCGGCAAGCCCGAGCGCTTTCGCGGCAAATTGCAGATGGTCAATCCGGTGGTGGACATCATCGGCGACAAGACCGGGCGCATCGTGCCGATCTATCCGCAGAGCGAGAAGGCGAACCTCTCCACGTGGGAGATTGCGAATTGGGTACGCAATGCCCTCGACCGTGCCGCACCCCGCACGATCGGAGACCCGTTGCCCGCGGAGATTCGCGAACGGCTTTCGTTGATCGACCGGCATTCGGCGCTGAACACGATTCATTTCCCCGACAGCATCGTCGACAAGGAACGAGCCCGCGAGCGCCTCGCCTTCGACGAACTACTGCGCGTGCAGTTGGTGTTGGTGGGTCGCAAGCGAGCATTCGAGCGCGACAACACCGGCATACGTCATGACATGACCGGCGAGATGCAGCGACGTTTCATCGGTGCGCTGCCGTTCCCGCTCACCGGTGCACAGCGGCGGGTGATCGACGAAGTGAACGACGATCTGGCCAAGCCGGTGCCGATGCATCGTCTGCTGCAAGGCGACGTCGGTAGTGGCAAGACCGTCGTCGCGGTGGCGGCGATGTTGGTTGCCGTCCAGGGTGGACACCAAGGTGCGTTGATGGCGCCGACCGAAGTGTTGGCCGAGCAACATTACGCGGGCATCCAACGACTGCTTGCCGATTTGAAGGTGCCCGACGACGGCAACCTGTTCGGCGAGCGTCAGTTGCGAGTCGAGTTGCTCACGGGTCGCATCACCGGCGAGCGTCGTCGCGAGTTGCTCGCCGACCTGGCACGTGGCGCGGTGGACATCGCCATCGGTACCCACGCCCTGATTCAGGAAGGCGTGGAGTTCGCCTCGCTCGGCGCGGTGGTGATCGACGAGCAGCATCGCTTCGGTGTCGAGCAGCGAGCGGCGTTGCGCGGAAAAGGTGCGGGTGAACGACACACGACTCCCGACGTGTTGGTGATGACGGCAACGCCGATTCCGCGAACCGCGGCGATGACCGTGTACGGCGACTTGGAGGTGAGCGTGCTCGACGAACTTCCACCAGGTCGCACGCCGATCGACACCATCGCTGTGACCGCGCCGCTCGAGATCGAGAACATGTGGTCGGACGTCCGTCGCGCGATTGCCGACGGTCAGCAGGCGTACGTGGTGTGCCCGATGATCGAAGAGAGCGACAAGTTGGAGGTTGCGGCCGCCGAGGAGATCCACGAGTCGCTGCGCAAGGGTGAATTGGCCAAGTCCAAGGTCGGGTTGCTGCACGGCCGCATGTCGTCGCAGGAAAAAGACGACGTGATGACCAAGTTCCGTGCGCGCAAGTTCGACGTGCTCGTGTCGACCACGGTGATCGAAGTCGGTGTAGACGTCCCCAACGCCACGTGCATGGTGATCCTGGATGCCGATCGATTCGGTATCGCCCAGCTGCACCAGTTGCGTGGTCGTGTCGGTCGAGGCTCGATTGCGAGTCGTTGCTGGCTCGGACGCAAGAATTCCCACGTCGGTGTCGAACGGGTGGAGGCGCTCGTCAAGTCGACCGACGGCTTCTACCTCGC
>SXPW01000153.1 GCA_005793785.1 Actinomycetota bacterium
CCATCGCCGTGCGACCCGACCTCATCGAACAACGCGGTGGGCTGAACGATGCAGAAAAGCGTCTGTTGGAAGAGTTCCCCGGCCTGCCGTATCCTGAAAGTTCCCTATGAAACCCACAGACATCGTCGACCAGCAACACCTCCGCACCGACATTCCCAAGTTGCGCCCCGGCGACGAAGTGAAGGTCCACGTGCTCATCAAAGAAGGCGACAAGGAGCGCGTCCAGGTGTTCCAGGGTGACGTCATCGCCATCGAGGGTTCGGGCATCTCCGAGAGTTACACCGTCCGCAAGAACAGTTACGGCGTCGGTGTCGAGCGCACCTTCCCCTTGCACACGCCATCGGTCGAAAAGGTCGAGGTGTTGCGCCACGGACAGGTCCGCCGCGCCAAGTTGGGCTTCTTGCGCGACCGCGCGGGCAAGTCCGCGAAAATCCGCGAAAAGCGCGAAGACTAAGTTCGTCGCCCGCTTGCGTTCCGCTCGCACACAGTCATGTGGGGTCGTTCGTGAACACTGACGATCTCGAACAGTACGAAGCCGAACGCGAATTGCAGTTGGCCAACGAATACCAAGACGTGGTCAGCATGTTCAAGTACGCAGTCGAGACCGATCGCCGGTTCTACCTGGCCAACACCGTCGACGTGCGGGTGCTCTCCGAGGGCCCGCGCCCACTGCTGGAGATCACGCTCACCGACGCATGGGTATGGGACATGTACCGCAAGACCCGCCTCGTGCCCAAGGTGCGCGTGCTGAGTTTCAAGGATCTCAACATCGAAGAGTTGCCGAGCAGCAACATCTAGCCGCCCGCGCGCGGGCGAATGCGGCGCGAGCCCGCTTCGCAGAAGATCTCGTCGCTGCGTGGTACGCGAGTCGGGGCTACACCATCGTCGCGCGCAACTGGCGGTGTCCGCGTGGCGAACTCGACGTCGTCGCCTGGCGCGACGGCGTGCTCGTGGTGTGCGAGGTGAAGGCGCGCCGCAACGCCAACTTCGGTGATCCGTTCGAGTCCATCACGCCGCGCAAGGTGCTGCGACTGCGTCGGGCAACCGCCGCCTTCCTTGGCGCAGTGGGAATCGAAGTGCCACCCGTGCGCCACCTTCGCTTCGATGCGGCTGCCGTCGTGGGTGCCCGCGTGGAGGTTCGCGAAGCAGTTGCCTAGGCGGCGATGTCCAGTGCGCCGCCGTCGAGCGAGCGACGTTCGGGTCGACTCCACGCAGGGTTTGTGAGGCCGGGCGCGCCGTTGCGCTGGCGACGCTTTCGAATCGCGCGGATGACGTCCTTGGAAGTTTCCAGCACGAGCAGGTAACCGACACCGGGGAAGAGGTCCTTGCATCGCTTGAGGAACCAAGGCAGTCCCATGCGCATCATCCAGCGGACGTTCTCGCGTCGCGAGCGCGGTCGCACGATCGGCGCCGTGACGTCGCGCACCTCGTGGCCGGAGTGGGCGAGCAAGTTGGCAAAGTGTTGGGCGAGCACGTGGTAGCCGAAACGGCTGGGGTGCATGCGGTCGATGTGCCACATCGCCTTGTCGTAGGCGATGTTGATCTGTCGAACATCCAGGCATTTCGCACCCAGCAGGTTCGACACGTCGTCGATGATCTGGTTGAGGATCTCCACCCGTTGGTTCAACAACCGGGCGAGGCGCTTGGGCAGGCGGATCTTCTTGTTCGGGTCGTGCAGTTTCATCGTGAGCACGTCGATGCCCTTGTCGCGGAGCGAGGTGATGGTTCCGTACATCGACCAGTAGATGTCCGTGGGGTCGAAGTTCTGGCGCAGCACGTCGTTGCCGCCGGCAATCAACACCACCACGTCGGGCTGGTGCTCGAGCGCCTTGGGGAGTTGCACCTCGAACACCTCGCGCATGCGTGCGCCTGGTCGGGAGTAGTTGAAGTACGACGAGAAGCCGACGAGTGCCTGGTGCAGGAACGTGCCGACGCCCTTGTGCGGATGCTGGTGATCCTCATCACCCACACCGAAACCGACGGAGTCGCCGAGCACCACCATCGTGCGCATCGTCAGGCCGCCTGCCGCCGTGGTTCGTTCGGCGTGGATGTATGCAGTTCCAACATTCGTTCGATGGTGCGCGACCACGGGAATTGTTCGGCACGACAGCGTGCGGCGAAACGTCGCGAGGCCTCCGTGGTGGCGAGCACTCGCTCGACGGCGTCGGCAAATGCCACAGCCGTGTCGTCGGCGATTTCACCGACGGCCGCTCCGGCGGTATCCACGCCGAGCACCTCTCGCACCGCGCTGCTGGCGCTCGCCACGACGGGCGTACCCGAGGCGAGCGCCTCGAGAGCAGCGAGGCAAAACGTCTCGAGCGGACCCGGCGCGAGCACCACGTCGGCGGAGGCGAGCAATCGCGACAGGACATCGCGTTCGTGGACGAACCCGAGGAAGTCGATCGGATAGCCGGCCGCCTGACGTTCGAGTGCCTCGCGACTCGGACCGTCGCCGGCGATCACCAGTCGCACGCGCAGTCCGCGACGAATCAACTCGATGACCGCATCGATGCTGCGGTCGACGCGCTTTTCGGGTGAGAGGCGGCCGCAATGCACGATGAGCGTGTCGGCGTCGCTGCGCAGCATGTTGGAGCGCAGTTCAGCGTCGAACTTTGCCGGGTGGAATTCCGCAAGGTCGACACCGAGGGGAATTCGCGTAATGTTGCGCACGCCGATGCGCTCGAATTCGCGGGCGGCGAAGGCGGTGGTCGCCACCACGTGATCGAATCGACGTGCCAGTCGCGCGTTCCACCAGTCGACGGGAGCCGAGGTGAGGAACGGCGCCCGCACGAAGGTTTCGCTCAGACCAGTGAGGGTTTCGTGACTGAACACCGCGCTGCGAATCGAATTCTCCTTCGCCCACTCACCAAGTGAGGTGAGCGTGAAGCGGTCCGACACTTCCAGCGCGTCGGGGCGGAACTCGTCGAGAATCCGTCGCACCCGGGCCACGTTCACGATCACCCGGTAGCCGCCGGTGCCGGCGAGAACCCGACCAGGAATGGTGATGCGCAAGCCTGACTCGGTCCATTCGCGTTCGAAGTCGCGCCCGGGTACCACGTGCAGCACTTCATGACCTGCTTCGAGATAACCGTGGCCGAGTCGGTGCATCGTGGTGCGCAGACCGCCGCTGCGTTCTCCGTAGAAATTGGCGACGTGAGCGATGCGCATCGATATTCCTACGCCGCGCTCGACATGACTCGGGTGGGGAAGTTGGGAAGTCCACTCGTCGCGTGGAAGTACTCGAGCAGTTGATCGTTCACCGAGGCCCACGTGCGGTGTTCGACGGAGCCGCGAGCCCGTTGCGCCAGGCGGGCGCGGGTGTCGTAGTCGAGCAGTCGCTCCACGCAGGAACGAAGTTGTGCGGTGTCGCCTGGTGCGAAGTGGAAGCCATTCATCTGATCGGTGACGATGTCGAGCGGCCCGCCTTGTGCCGGTGCCACGCACGGCACGCCCGACGCGAGTGCTTCCTGCAGCGTTTGGCAGAAGGTTTCGTTCGCTCCGGTGTGCACGAACACATCGAAACTGGCGAAGTGCGCGGCCAGCGCCTCGCCGGAGAGGAAGCCGGGGAAGACGGCGTCGGGCATCAGGCGTGCGAGTCGCTCGCGCTGCGGACCGTCGCCGACGATCACCAGACGAATGCGCGGGTTGTCGGCGAGCACCGCTAGGTCCTCGACGCGCTTCTCGTGCGCGAGTCGCCCGACGTAGCCGACGACGACGCGGCCGTCGGTGTTCCACGACGACCGCAGATCTTCGCTGCGCTTGTGCGGCGCAAACAACTCACCGTCGACGCCGCGGCGCCACATGTGCACGTTGCCGATGCCGTGCGACTGCAACTCTTCGATCGCCGCCGACGACGGAGCCAACGTGAGGTCGGCTTGCTTGTGGATGTGACCGACCCACCTCCACACGAGGTTGCCCGTCGGGGCGAGACCGTAGTGGGAGAGAAAGCCGGGGACATCGGTTTGATACACGGCCACCGTGGGGATCCCGAGTTGGCGACACACGCGTCCGGCGTAGGCGCCGAGCCCGAACGGGGCGGCCAAGTGCACGACGTCGGGGCGGAACGATTCGAGGGTGTCGCGCAACCGGGGACTGGGGATGCCGAGTTCGAAATGGCGGTAGCGCGGCACCGACACGCTGCGGGCACGCACCACCGGGAACCGGCCGTAATGGTCGGGGCCATCCCCCGGGGCAATGACGACCGCCTCGTGACCGGTCGGCTCGAGATGCTCGAGCAGACGGACCACCGAATTGGTCACGCCATTCACGCTCGGCAGGAAGCTCTCGGTCACGATGCCAATTCGCATGATTCCACTGTGAGGAGCGAACTTTGAGACTTTCTGAACGAACGGCAAGAACAAGGTGAACTTCCACATGGGGTGAATATTCAGGGATTGTTCACCGAAACCCCCCGACTCGTTGGCATGCAATACGCCACGCTGAACCTGTGGCGTCGGCCTCGGTGAACTTTCACATACTTCGCGACGAGGTGAAGGAACACGTCCGTCGCCGCGACGTGCTCCGCCGGCGCGACTTCCGTACCGCCATGTGCGGACAGGTTTCGTCCCAGGTCGCCGACGCGATGACGTCACTGGGGCTCGCCCAGGTGCTCCTGTTCGACTTGAACCCGGGGGACACGACCGCCTCGTTCCTGCGGGGGCTGGTGCTGGCGGCATTCCCACTGCTCTTCGTCGGCCCCCTGGCTGGTTTCGTCGCCGACCGATTCGCTCGCCAGCACTTGTTGGTGAGCGGTCAGGTGTTGCGTGCGGTACTCACGATCGGTGCCATCATTGCCGCGATCACGCAGCGACAACTCGTCGGGTTCGTCACCTTTGGTTTGCTGCTCCTCGTCACTCGGGTGTTGTACACGGTGCGCGCCACCGCCATTCCACGACTCGTGGAAAAACACCAGTTGGTCGCAGCGGATTCGCTCAGTCTCCTCCTCAGCATGATCGCCGGCTTCATCGGTGTCGCGATCGCCGCCGGTATCGAGCGGATCGACGTGCGTATCGTCTTTGGCGTGGCGGTGCTCGTCCACCTGTTCTCCTCCTACTCGTACGGACGAGTCCGCACCGAGTTGGGTGGCGGTCGGGAATCCACGCAACGTCGTGACTGGCGGGCGGCCGTGGCACAACTGCAAAACCACAAGGTGCGGTTCGCCATCGTCTCGAGCGGCGGCGGCAAGTTGTTGCTCGGCGTCGCTTACGCGTGCGTTGCACTCGTGATCGACTCCCGCTTCGCCATCGAAGCATCCGGTTACGCGGCGGTCTTCGGCGTGGCAGGTGCGGGTACGTTCCTCGGCACGCTCACCGCGGAGTGGATCATCGAGCGCGTGCCGCGCAAGTCGGTGTCGATCCTCGCTGCGGCGGTGTCGGCGGTCGCCATCGGCGGCATCCTCGCAGTCGATTCGTTCGTCATGGCCATGGCGGCGATCGTCGTCGCGTCGTTCGCTTTCCAGAACGTTCGTGTGTGCAGCGACGCCGCAGTGCAGTCCAGCGTGGATTCGGCGTCGCTCGGCCGGGTGTTCGCCGCCTACGACGTGGTGTACAACATGTCGTTCGTCGTCGGTGCGGCGGGCGCGCTCGCGGTGGGAATCGATGCCGGCTACGGCGCCGTGCTCGGCGCGTGTTGCCTTGGTTACGCGGCGTTGGCGCTGGCGCTGCTGTTCAGCGGATCGGGAGAACTACGACCAACGGTCACCAATCGCAGGCCCGCCGAGGTCCACTCGTTGATGTCGAGCACGTTCCTCGTATCGAACACCACGTCACCGCTCATGGCTGCGGCCACGAGCGACGGGTCGGTGGCGGCGAACTCGGGCCACTCCGTGAGTACGACCAGTGCGTCGACTCCGAAGCACGCGCCGATCGAAGTCTCGGCGTAGGCGAAACCGAGTTGCGACACCGCGGCGGCACCGACCGCCGGATCGAACGCCGTCACATCTGCGCCTGCAGCGACGAGTCGTTTGCACACCTCGAGGCTGGGGGAGTCGCGTAGGTCGTTGGTGCCGGCCTTGAATGCCAGACCCCACACGGCAATTCGACGGCCCTGCACCGAGCCGTCGAGATGATCGGCCAGTCGGCGCACCACACGGTCGAATTGTGCTTCGTTGCTGCGAACGGTGCTCTCGAGTTGGGTGAATGGTTCGCCCAGTTGACGCGCGACGTAGGCGAGTGCACGAGTGTCCTTGGGTAGGCACGAACCACCCCATCCGGGTCCCGCTGCGAGGAACTTCGGTCCGATGCGCGGATCGAGACCGACCACCTGCATCATCTGGTGCACGTCGGCACCGGCGGCTTCGCAGATGTTGGCCATCGCGTTCACGAAACTGAGTCGCGTGGCGAGGAACGCGTTCGCCGCGTGTTTCGTCAATTCCGAAGTGGCGATGTCGGTGACGATGACCGGTACACCGAACACGTCGTACAACTCGCCGAGCCGGCGACGCACCACGGGCTCGCTGGCCCCGATGAGGATTCGGTCGGGGTGGAAGAAGTCGCGTACGGCGCTGCCCTCGCGCAGGAACTCGGGAGTCGACGCCACGTGGACGTCGCGGCGTCCGACGATGTTGCGCAGACGATCGGCCGTTCCGACCGGCACGGTCGAGCGGGTGACGATGATGGTGCCCGGTCGGACCAGGGGACCGATGTCGGCGACCACCGACTCCACGAACGTGAGGTCGGCCGAACCATCCTCGGCTTGTGGCGTCGGCACGCAGATGAACACGATCGATGCGTCGCCCGCGGCACGCTGCGCATGGTCGACGAAGGACAGTCGCCGAGTCTTCAGTCCGCGGCGGACCAGGTCCTCGAGATCGGGTTCATGCAGATCCACTTGCCCAGCCGCCAGGCGGGCGAGTTTGGTGGGGTTGGTTTCGGCACACGTCACTTCGTAGCCGAGGTCGGCGAAACCGGCGGCAGTCGGGAGTCCGATGTAGCCGGCACCGATGACCGCCAGTCGTTCGGGTCGACGCAGACGATTGTCCGTTGGCGACATGACCCTTACAGCGTGACGACAGCGACGCTCCCTGGCGGAAACGTGTCGTCAACCACGGGTGACGAGAGAGTGAATTCTCCGTCATCCCCGAATGGTCGCGGCTATGTCGTCGGCGAGTTGCGGTGTGGCTGCCACGATGCCGCTCCAACGCTGACGCAAGTCCGGGTCGAAGTTGAGCGGGCGACCATGGACGTCCCGCAGACAGCCCCCGGCGTTTCGTACGACGAGGTCGACTGCGGCAAGGTCGACGATGCGGTGCACGTCCCCGCCGGAGTCACAGAATGCATCCACGGCTCCGTCGGCGACCAAACATGCCTCGAGGACCGAACTTCCCAGTATGCGTACGCGATCGGCGCGAGCCGCTACGCGGTTCCATGCGGTCATTGTCTCGGGCCGTGGACGGAGCATCGACACCGCAGCCCCGTCGAGCGAACGTCGCGCGGTGACCGAGTGCACCACTTCGTCGCCGAGTGCCGCCCGCCACGTACGGGAACCTTCGAACCAGTGGGTGATTGCGGCCACCACGGTGGAGTCACGCACGAGCGCGGCGCTGAAACTGCTGAGCGGTACACCGGCCGCCGCGTTCGCCGTGCCATCAAGCGGGTCGATGACGACGGTGATGGACGAACCGCGGTCGATCCAGCCGATCTCTTCCGACAAGACGTTCACGCCAGCGCGCTCCAGCACGTCGAGTACCGGAGCCTCGACGACGACGTCCAGGCGGTGCGTGGGAGTCCCATCACCGCCCATTCCAATCAATTCGGTGCGCTGCTCTCGTGTCATGGTTCTCGCGGCGAGGGTGAACGCGTTGCGCGCCGCCGCCAAAGAATCCTCGAGGAGCATCGTCGGATTGATGGGGGTCGGCATCACACTCCGATGAGTGACTCGCTGCTGGCGACGCTGAAGGTTGCCAGCACCTGCCCGATACGGCCGGAGAATCGAGCGAGCACCAGGTCTCCCCGCATTCCGGGCACGATGAGTCCGCGATCCTCCAAGCCGACGGTGAGCGCCGGACCGCGGGTCACGAGTCGCACGGCGCGCGGCAACGTACAAACTTCGTCGGCAACCAGCGTTGCCACTGCAGCGATCATGCCGTAGGGGAGATAGTCGGAGCAGAGGCCATCGCAGAGGCCCTCGCGAATCAAATCGACGGCGCCGACGTTGCCGCTGTGGCTTCCCCCGCGCAACACGTTCGGCGCGCCGCATACGGTGCGCAGGTCGTGGCCGCGCGCCAGTCGCGCGGCCTCCAACGTGGTGGGGAACTCGGCGATGAACGCCCCCCACTCGGTTGCTTCCGTGACTTCCTCCGGTGTCGCGAGGTCGTGTCCGATCAATCGAATTCGACCCGAATGCGCAGCCTCCGTAATCCACTCGAGTGCGGTCAGGCGATGGTGTTTGTTCTGCTCACGCTCGAGAATCGTCTTCTCGAGTTCTGCCTGCGCTTCCTCCCGTGAAATGCGCTTGGTACCCATGATGTAGTTGAGCAACCCCGTGCTGTCGGTGTACTGGCCCTGACCGGGAGTGTGGTCCTCGAAACTCACCAACGGTGTGTCGCCTCCGAAGTCGGCGGGTTCGGAGGTGCGTTGGAGGTATTCACGAAGTGCGATGGAACCTTCGCCGTCACGGGCGTCGAGGCGGTGCAGGATTCGATGATCGATGAGGGCGGTGGAGGTCGAGCGATATTCCGAGATCGAGTCGCTGAACTGACGTGCGAGTTCGACCGTGCGGTTCCACTTGACGTCGTTCTCCCAACTGATTCCGTGGTACAGCGTGGTGATTCCAGAACTTCGAACGCGAGCCTCGAAAGCCCGCAGCGCGAAGTCCATCGGGACCGGTGCGTTCGGTCGTGGCATCAGTTCTCGTTCGATGCCGTCGTTGTGCGTGTCGACCATGCCCGGCATGCACACCGCACCCCGCCCGTCGATTGCGTCTATCGGCGCCGGACCACTGCGCACCTCCGTGATGATGCCGTCCTCCACGACGACGCACCCGTCGTCCAGGAGCGAATCGGGCTGCACGACCGTGACGTTTCGAATGGCGAACGTACCTTTGCGAAGGCGTGCGTCAAGTGTGGTCATCGGGCTGCGGCCGCCAATCGTTCGTCGAGTTCGTCGGGTCGGCGTTCGGCGACGAGTTGCCCGCGCTCGAGCACGAGCACGCGGGTAGCCAAGCGTCGGATTGCCTCGAGGTCGTGGAAGATCGACACCACCGCCACGCCACGATGGGACAACGCCGAAATAAGGACGAGTGCTCGTTCGCGGTTGTCGGGGTCGAGCGCCGACAGTGGTTCGTCCAACAGCAAGAGTCGTGGCGGGTGCACGGTTCCGGCTGCAAGATTGACCCGCTGTTTCTCACCGCCTGAGAGGACCGATGCATACACGTCCCACAGGCGCTCCTCGATACCGACACGTTGCAATGCGTCGGCGGCTGCCTCCCGTGCATCGGATTCGTTCATACCGCGTTGCCGCGCCGACTTCATGACGATGTCGAGCGCGCCGCGACGCGGCTCGGAGCGCAGGAACTGCGAGACGTATCCGATTTCATGGCCGCGAATGGTGGCGACCTCGATGTCGCTCAACGCACACATGTCCACGTACTTTCCGGCGTGAATCTGCAGCCACACCTCACCGGAGTTCGGTCGGTAGGTGCGGTAAATGGACTTGAGGAGCGACGACTTTCCGGCACCGCTCATTCCTGCCAGCGCAACGTGCTCACCCGCGGCGACACTGAACGACACGTCATCGAACGCCACCACCGACCGACCACTCACCGCGTGCAGAACGAACGATTTGCAGAGCCGACGAACCTCGAGCACCGGGTCTCGCCTCATGCGCGAGCCGCCGCGACGAGTCGTTGTGTGTACGGATGGTGCGGATCCTCGAGCAATTGGTCGGTGAGCGCACTCTCGACGATTCGACCGTGGTGCATGACGAGACATCGCGAGGTGAGCATTTCGATCACCGAGAAGTCGTGGGACACGACCACGGCAGCGATGCGATGTTCCTCGAGGAGCGAACGAATGAGATCGAGCACCCCGGCAGCGACGCTGGCGTCGAGTCCGGTGGTCGGCTCGTCGAACAGCACGACGCTCGGGGAGTTGGCGAGGGCCTTTGCGATCTGAACCCGTTGCCGCATGCCGCCCGAGAAGGCGCGAACGAGATCGTCCATGCGATTGAGCGGAACTTCGGTGCGAGCGAGGAGATCGCTGGCTCGCGCGCGGATTTTGGAGAAGTTCCGCCAGCCAGCCGCGGTGAGAGGCTCGGCGATGTTGCCGCCCGCGGTGACGTTCATCTTGAGTCCCTCGGACGGGTCCTGGTACACCACCGACACGGTGTCGACACGTAGTCGCCGACGTTGAGCGGGCTCCACGTCGAAGATGTTCACGTCGTCGGATCCGAGTCGAATGGTGGCCGAACCGGTCGAAGGAGTGAAGTCGCCGGCGAGGCAACGCAGCACGGTGGTCTTCCCCGAGCCCGATTCGCCGACGATCCCGAGCGCCTCGCCTGGTGCCACCTCGAACGACACGTCCCATGCCGCAACCACCGACCCGTTGATGGAACTCTTTGCTGTGTCTCGTTCCGATCCGGTCGACGCAATGATCTCATCGTCGTACGGTCCGTACACCTTGCCGAGACGTTCCACTTTCAGGAGCCACTCGGGAATGGCGAGACGCGCGATGTCGTACCGACGTTCGGTGAAGGTGTCGTTCATCGGGATCCCCGCTGACGTGCGCACCAGTCGGTATCACTGCACAACCACGTGGTGGAGTTGGGGAGCGAAACGAGGAAACTCTCGCTCTTGCCGCAGAGCGAGCATCGTGCTCCGTCGGAATCCTCCACCTCGAAGGGCACGTCCTCGAACGTCAACGGTTCGACGATCGTGTACGGCGGAATCGCGTAGATACGTTTCTCACGTCCCGCTCCGAAGAGGGTGAGGAACGGGGCGTCGTGGAGGCGGGGAATGTCCCATCGGGGAATCGGTGTGGTTGCCACCACGTAGCGCTCGTTGACGAGACATGGATATCCAGTGGTTTGCGTGATCACTCCATTGCGTACCTTGTCCTCGTACAGGCTCACCCACATGCGCGAGTAGTCGGCTTCCGCGTGCATGCGCGCCAATTCGCGCATGTCGCGTTCGACACCGCGGAGCGGTTCCGGCACCGGCACTTGCAAGACGAGAATGCTCGACTCGTCGAGTCCGTCCTCGGGAATTCGGTGGCGGCTCTGCGTGACGGTCGCCTCGCTTGCCGTGGTGGTCTCGTCGGCACCGGTCGATGAGGTGACGAGTCGACGGAGGTTGACTGCATTCACGCCATCGTCGTCACCCTGGTCGATCACCTTTACGGTGTCGTCGTCGTGGGTGACGGCGAGCGTGATTTGCAAGCCACCCGAACCCCAGCCACGCGCCACGGGCATCTCTCGAGAACCGAACGGCACTTGGTAGCCGGGAATCGCGACGGCCGCCAACGTGGCGCGTCGAATCTCGCGCTTGGCAAACTCGTCGAGCAGTTCGCCGGACTCGTGCCGATCGATCAGGTCGCTAAGCGTCACGACGTTGTCTCGCCTTCCGTACCGCAATCTTCCGCTCGATCATCGAACGAAACGTGACGTAGTGGGGGAGTTTGAGGTGTTCGAGAAATCCCGCGGAGTCGAGAGCATCCGTGGTGAGAAGCAGGGACTGCTCCAGTTGGGTGCGACCGGCATCACGATGGCAGGCGATGTCGAGGTTGGCCATCGCAATCGCCTTGCGTTCGTTGTGTCCGAAACAGAGCCCGTACCCGACGTCGAACCTCGAGCGATCCTCCTCGACACCCTCGAGGTCCTCGATCGCCTCGACCTCGCTCACGCGAACCTGCATGATCGTGACCGTCTCGCCCGTGACGGGATGACGCACGTTGAGCGGCATGTTCGCATGGCGCACCTCCCCGAGCGTCACCTCGTGCAAGTAACCGTCCGGTCCGAGAATGTTGCGGTACCACTGGTTGACGAGTGCACCGGTATCCGCGCGTGCCATGGAGCTGAGCAACGCCGAGCGCGGCGCCGGGGGTCGGGCCGGAGTACGGGTGATATCGAAGGGCTCCGGATCGTCTTCGAGGCGGCGGTCGACGAGCATGTCCATCTCGCGCAGCAGTTCCATCAGGCGGCGAGGTGCGATCTCCTCGGAGGCTGGCTCGATGTCCCTCGACTCCTCGGTCTGTGCAGCCCGAAGTTTCTCGGCTTCTTCGCGCGCATCATCGTCGCCGGTTCGTTCGAGAAAACGTGCGGTGTAGTCGACGGATCGTCCGAGCAATTGGTTGCCAGGCACGCGCTGGAATGCGGGAACGATTCGTCGCATGACGGTCGCGTCGTCGGCGTCGATTGCCTCGGAATAGGCGAACCGAGGCAGCGTCGAACGGTACGCACGAAGAAGGTGCACCGCCTCAGTTGCATCACCTTCGCTCTGTCGAATTGCCTTGCTCGCCAAGCGCGGATCCCACAAACCCGCCTCACTCATGACTCGATCGACGAGCAAGCGAAGTTTGTCGAGGATTTGGTCCTCCTCCAGCCAGTTCGACTCCGACACCAACCGCTTGGTGCGCACGAGTGACTCCGCTGCGCGAATCGCGTCGAGTCCACCGCGAGCCGAGACGTATCCCATCTCAGTTCCTTCCTGCGGTTGCGGAAGTCGGTTGCATTTGTATTTGGGTCGTTCGCGGCAGACCCACGACCTCACCGTTGGTGGAGACGAGCCAACAGTCGATTCCGGCGGGAGGTTGGGCGTTGACTTCAGCGCGAACGGCGAGGAATTCAACGAGGTCGTGACCAACCCGTAGCGACGATCCTGGAACGACGCCCGGTCCACCAAGACCCACTTCGATGTTCGCATCGAACGGCGCGTTCCACGCCAACACCATTCGTGCACCGAGTTCGGGTCGGAACGACGTACCGCGTCCGAGTCCGATGACGAACTCCCTGGACGGCACGTCTCGATGCATCACGAATTGCGCATCACGGGAATTCGAGATCCGCGCGGAGGTAATAGTGGCGATCTCGCCCTCCAATTCGGGTTCGTCGGGAGCACAAAACGAGGTTTCGATATCGGTGAGCGCGAGCAGCGGAAGGCTCAGGGCCGGCATTCGGGCGACCAAGTGTGGCGGAAGTTGTGCGACCCGACCAGGAAATGCGAAGGCTTGGAGGAGCGCACGAAACACCAGCGTGGAATCCTTCGAGGTGAGCGGGGCGAGTCGCACGTTATTCAAACTCCTCGAAGTCGACCCGAGTCGGTGCCAGTTCCGTCCACTCACGGCGCACCTGGCCTTCGAGGCGTTCCCTCGTCTCGCGACAGAGTTCCTCGACGGCCGTGCGGGCCTCGGCGAACTCACTTTCAGTCGTTCGGGTTACCGCATCACACAGTGCCGCAGCGAGTGCGGCCTCCTTGTTCTCGCCGCTGACCATGGCCCAACCGTGAATCTCACCAACGAGGACCTCGCATCGCGTCACGACCACCTCGCCGAGGTAGAAGCGCTCGCGCCGCACCGGCTCGCGCACCTGCATCATGACGAGCCCAACGGTCGGGGGGTGAACAATCTTGAGGACGTCCGCCAGGAGTGGCATCGCCAGACACTGCTCACCAACTTCGATGAGACGGTGTGCCGTTGCCTGCATCAGCATGTCCCCGGCAAGATACGCCGATGCGGTGAACGCGAAGTTACGCGAGTGCGAACGCATGCCACCAATGAGGTGGCAAATGCGGGTTCATTCGGTGACGAGGACTCGTTCGATTTTGAATCGGAAGTCGGCGAGTGTTCGTCCGCTCGGCGTCAGGTCCTTGCCCCGTTCATCCCATCGACGCAGCGCAACCGCGCGCTCCGCGGCGGGGTGGTTGCGGAAACGATTCACTTCTTCGTCGTTCATACGTCCGCCCTGCACCTCCAGGCTGCGGATCGAGCCGACCGAGAGCGTCGAAAAGTACGACTCCTCCACGGTGCAGAGATAGCGCTTGGCCTCGACATGCAAGGCGATCGGTGCGGTGACCGACGTCGGGAAGTGTCGGGCAAGGTACGCGGCGCCGGTCGATTCGTGCGAGTCGTTTGCCGTGACGTCGACCGTGCCATTGCCGCGTTCGAGCGCCAAGAGATGTCCGACGTCGTGCAACAAGGCGGCAACGACGAGACCGTCGTCGGCACCCGCATCGCGGGCCAACTGTGCGCACTGGACGGCGTGCTCCAGTTGAGAGATTCGTTCGTCGTAGGTGTTGGTACCCCAACGAGTGAATAGCCGTTCAATGGCGGTGATTGGGTCGTTCATTTCGTAACCGGCCTTCCACGGAAATCGTCGATGAGTGAAATTTGTACCCGATCGTGTTGACCGTGCGACCTGGCAAACTCTCCTCGCTTTGCGGCGTAGTACTCCTCGCGGAGGTCTCCTTCGCTCGCGGCGTTGTAGGTGGGGTAGATTGCCCGACGGTCACGGGCGGATGTGTTGTCGCCGCTGCGATGCGGCGTGCGGGAATGAAACCACAGGGTCTGTCCTGCCTGCAGCGGAACGGGGACCCAGTCCAACGTCGCGGCAATGTCGTTTGGAATGCAGCCGCGCGCGTCGGTGGGAATCAACTCATGGTGAAGTCCCGAGACGACCTCCAAGCAGCCGTTGTCGGTGGTGGCGTCATCGACGGCAATCATGCAGGAAACATGGAGATCGATGAATGGATAAGCGGGTGCGTCCTGGTGTGGTTCCCAACCGGCACCGCCTGCCAGTTTGTAGTTGATCTTCTCCTTGTACAAGACGGCGGGTTCACCGAGCAATTCACTGGCAACGCTCACCATCGCGCCACCGCAGAGGAGGGCTTTCAGTGTGGGATGAAACGGTGTGAAATATTCCGTTCTGCACCGTCGAACACCGAGGTCGGTCAATTCATAATGATGCATCCACTCGCCGTCGTCCGACCACGATTGCACATCGTCGATTGATTGGCGGAGTTGCGTCGTCTGCGTCGCGTCGAGCAGTGCCGTCAACACCCAACCCTGCTCGGCGAAGTGTGCGCACTGTTGCTCGGACAATCTTGGCGAGCTGATGGTCATCGTGCCAAAGCGTACGCACCAAAGGTGACGTGTTGGTGAATTGTGCGCTCGTTCAACGTTCGGAGTGTTCACCGAATATCTGATTGCCGTTCGTCGAAACGTCAAGTGGATGTAATCGGCGACTCGTAGTTTCTCGTCCGATGAAAACACGACACCTCACCACAGCAGCAATGTCCCTACTCCTTGCACTTGGTGCAGCGTTCATCGTCAGCCCGAGTGCTGGCGCGAGCACGCTGCAGCCGAACGGCAGCGAACTCAAGTTCGTCGCCCGCTATTTCACCGGCGCCGGATTGGGCGGTGCTGAGATTTCGGCGGTAGACGCGAAATCCAAGCGCCTGTTCATCACCAATGGTGCGAAGAACACGATCGACATCGTCGACATCAGCAACGTGCGCAAGCCCAAATTGGTGAAGGCAGTGTCGTTCTCGGCACTCGGTTCGTCGGGAATCCAGAGCGTGGCAGCCCGTGACGGTGTCGTCGTTGTCGCTGCGGCCGGCGCAACCAAGACGGCACCGGGCGTGCTCTTCGTCATGGACGTGAACGGCAAGATGCGTGCGGGCCTGCCCAGCGGGCTCACGGTCGGTGCGCTTCCAGACAGCGTCACCATCAGCAAGGACGGCAAGTACGCGGTTTCCGCCAACGAAGGCGAACCGAGCGACTACTGCCTCGTGAACGGCGCCCTGCCGGAGACCTCCGACCCGAAGGGCAGCATCTCGATCGTCGACTTGTCGGTGAAAGTTCCCACGGTGAAGACGGTCGACTTCACGGCCTTCGCCCAGCGTAAGAACGCGATCATCTACGCCGGTGGTCGAATCTTCGGTCCGAATGCCAGTCTCGAGCAGGACATCGAACCTGAGTACGTCGCGATCGCCGACGACAACGCCACTGCCTACGTCACCCTCCAGGAGAACAATGCAATTGCCACCGTCGACCTCGCCACTGCGACCATCACCAACGTGCTCGGGCTGGGATACAAGAACCACAATGTGTACAACCAGGGTCTCGACTCGTCGGATCGCGACAGCCAAATCAACATCGTCGCGCGCGACCTACAAGGCATGTACCTTCCGGATGCCATCGCAACCGTGACCGCAGGTGCCAACACCTACATGATCACGGCCAACGAGGGCGACGCGCGCGAATGGCCCTGCTTGCTCGGAGGCACCGACAAGGCAGTGCTCCAGGCCGAAGACCCGCGCTACGCGAGCGTTGGACTCAACACGAATCTCACCGCGGATGCAGTTGCAGGTCGGATGAGAGTAACGGTGTTCCCACCTGCGGTGGTCACTGGAACCGTCGTGACCTCATCCACGAAGGTGACACCTGCGTACACGTTCGGTGGTCGTTCCTTCACCGTCTGGAAGTCCAACGGCATTGACGGCGTGTTCGGAGCCGACATCGTCTACGACTCGGGTGACGAACTCGAGCGAATCGTTGCACGCAACAAGCCGCTGTTGTTCAACGCCGACTGGAATACCTCCACTGGATTGGTCAACACGTTCGAAGCCCGAAGTGCCTCCAAGGGTCCGGAGCCCGAGGGTTTGGCAGTCGGCAGTGCATACGGCCGTCAGTGGATGGTCGTTGCGATGGAACGTGACAGTGGTTTGGCGCTCTACGACATCACCAATCCGGTGAAGCCAATGTTCCGTCAGTACCTCAACACCTCACTGCCCGGCGGAGACATCCTGCTCGGATCGGCGGGCGACGTGTCGCCGGAAGGCGTTTTGTTCCTCGGAGCTTCGGAGAGCCCGTCCGGCAAGCCGATGTTCGTCGTCTCGTACGAACTCTCAGGATCGGTGGCGTTCTTCGAACTCACCGCACCAGGTGCCGCCAAGTAGAACTCGCCAACCAACCAACCCACCAAACAACCAACACCCAACCGTCAGCACCCCTACCCACAAAGGACACCAACATGAAACACACTTCCTTCATCACTCGCAAGGCAGGTCGCGTGCTCGCGATCGCGGCCTTCGTATGTGCCGCGACTGCACCCGTCCTGGCGAACGCAGCGCCGAGCCTCAAAGCCGGTGACGCGTGCAGCAAGACCCAACTCAACAAGACGAGTGGAACGCTCACCTGCAAGTACAACTCCAAGACCAAGAAGTTCACGTGGACGGCTGCAGCAGCCAGCGCCACGGCTTCGCGTAAAGGTTGGCCGAGCAAGCTCGTAGTCGCGGCGGTGCCGAGTGAAAATGCCGCAACGATGACCCTGCGTTATCAGAACTTCGTGAAGGTACTCGAACAAGCCACGGGCTTGCCCACCACGTTCATTTCCGCCACCGACTACGCCGGAGTCATCGAGGCGCAGGTTGCGGGGCGAGCCGATGTGGTGTTCTACGGTCCGTTCTCGTACGTCCTCGCCATGGCGCGTGGCGCCAAAATCGAGGCGGTCGCCAGCTCCGTCGCCAACTCAACGGCTGCCTTCGGCTTCTACTTGTCGTACGCAGTAGCCCTCAAGTCCAACACCTCGATCAACTCGATCAAGGATTTCAAGGGCAAGAAGGTGTGCTTCGTCGATGCCGCGTCGACTTCCGGGTTCCTCTACCCGACGGCCGGATTGCTGGCCAACGGAATCCAAGCCACCGATTACACATCGGTGCTGGCGGGCGGCCACGACAAGTCGGTGCTCGCAGTGCAGGCCGGAACGTGCGACGTCGGGTTCGTCTACGACGACATGTTCGACAAGTTGCTGCCGGAGCGCGGGTTGATCAAGACTTCCGACTTCAAGGTGGTTTGGAAGAGCGGCGAGATCCCCAACTCTCCCATGGCGGTCCGCAAGGACATTCCCAAGGATCTGTTCGAGATCATCAAGAAGACCATTCTGGAGAAGATGAACAAGACCGAGTTCGTCAAGATGGGTCTTTGCGCCAACGAGACCGACTGCCGCGTCATCGAGGACAACACATGGGGCTTCAAGCCGACCTCGGATGCCACATACGACCCGATTCGTCAGGTGTGCGAAGCCACGAAGTCCAGTCGTTGCCGATAACTCGGCGTCGACTCACGTCCCTTCCCACATGACAACATCATTCTCCGGTGGGGCTGATTCCCTCATCAGTCTCACCGGAGTCTCGAAGCGTTTTCCGAACGGCACTTTGGCGCTCGACAACGTATCGCTGACGGTCCCCAAGGGTCAGTTGCTCTCATTGATCGGGCTCTCCGGGTCGGGTAAGTCCACGCTGATGCGCCATCTCAACGGATTGCACCGCCCGACGAGTGGGTCGGTGCGAGTCCTCGGGTGCGAAGTGTCGACGGCGCGCAGCAAGGAGTTGCGAACGGTGCGTCGAAACGTCGGTTTCGTTTTCCAGCAATTCGGCCTCGTTGGTCGCGCGACGTGCCTCGAGAACGTGCTGAGCGGAGCACTCGGCAGGTTACGCGGACCGCGGTACGGCGTGTGGGCGTATCCAAAGTCGTTGCGACGCGAGGCATTCGAACACCTCGATCGAGTCGGTCTGGCGCCACAGGCGTACCAACGAGCCGACACGTTGTCGGGCGGCCAGATGCAGCGTGTGGCGATTGCGCGCACTGTGATGCAACAGCCCCAGATACTTCTCGCCGACGAGCCGGTCGCGTCGCTCGATCCGGAATCGAGTGCCCAGGTGCTCGAGCTTCTCCTCAAGGTTGCCACCGAGGAGAAGATGACGGTGATAGTGACGCTGCACCAGGTGGAGCTTGCGCTCGGCTGGGCGCACCGCATCGTTGGATTGCGTGATGGTCGGGTCGTGCTCGATCGGGATGCGCGAGGACTCAACCAGAACGATGTCCTCGAGGTGTATCGACGAGTGGATTCCGCCGTCGTGGACCGCGAAGGAGCATCGGCACCCGCGGTACCGACCGCCGTTCCAAAGGGTCACTGACATGACCGCTGCCCACGTCGAGCCCCTCGTACGGGCTCGTAGCAACAAACTTCCGCGCGCCCCGAAGCGTTGGCAGTCGGGCATGCTCACGCTGGTGTTCGTCGCCTACGTCGGCGCGACGGTGTGGTCGTGGAACTACATCGACATGACGCTGACGACGATCTTCGGCGGATTCACGGAACTCTGGAACCTGCTCACCTACATGTTCCCGCCGAATTTCGACAACATCAGAATCGTCTTGAAGGCAACCGTCGAAACGATCTGGATGGCGCTCATCGGCACCACCGTTTCGGTCCTGATCAGCGGACCACTTGCATTCATCGCCGCTCGAAACACCACACCCAATCCGGTGGTGTTCGCGATAGCGAGGGCGGTCATCACGCTCACTCGCGCCGTACCCACGTTGGTGTTGGCGGCCGTCTTCACCCTGCCGCTAGGCATCGGACCGTTACCCGGCATTCTCGCCCTGGCGATCCACTCCATCGGCATGATCGGCAAGTTGTTCACCGAGGCAATCGAGAACACGGAATCGATGTCGCGTGAAGCGGTGACGTCGACGGGTTCCGGCAAATGGCAGACGATTCTGGCCACGATCGTTCCCCAGATCACGCCATCTTGGATCGGAACCGGTTTGTACCGACTCGACATCAATCTCCGCGAGTCGGCGGTACTCGGCTTCGTCGGTGCCGGTGGCGTCGGTTTCGTCATCCAGACGGAGTTGCGTGGTCTCGACTATCAACGCGCCATCAGCGCGGTATCGGTGATCTTCGTCGTCATCACGCTCATCGAAGTGGTCTCCGCCCGTTTGCGCGCGTCGATCATCGGAGATCACCTGTCGTCACCAACGAAGAAGACCGCCCGCACCATCTCGCGCGAGGCCCGCGACCATCGGCTGCTGGTCGACGCAGTGACACTCCGACGGCTCACACCACCGTGGACCTACGAGCGAATCCTGCGTACCTCGGCGGCCGGTGTATTCGTGGTTCTCCTCGTCGTTGCATTCCTCACCATCGAGATGCCGCTCGTGTCGGCGTTCGGTCTCGGCGACGAGGTCGTCGAGAGTTTCGGGAGGCTGTTTCCGCCGGACTTCACCACGGCCGGACCCGACCTCTGGCAGGGCATCCGTGAGACCATCGCCATTGGATTCATTGCCACCACTCTCGGCCTCGTAATCTCCGTGCCGCTCGGTATTCTCTCGGCGCGCAACATCGTGGTGAATCGCGTGGTGTACGGAACCACCCGACTGTTCATGCTGGTATTGCGAGGCTTGCCTGAGCTCATTGTCGCCGTGTTGTTCGTGGCGGCGATGGGTTTGGGACCGGTGCCCGGAACACTTGCCCTCACGCTCGGTACGGCAACGTTCATGGCCAAACTCATCGGTGACGCGCTCGAGGAAGTCTCACCTGCACCGCGTGAAGCAGTGTTCGCCAC
>SXPW01000154.1 GCA_005793785.1 Actinomycetota bacterium
GATTCGGTCTCCCTCAACACCAATGGTCATGCCAAGGTTGCCAATGGGGCGGACTTCCTCGAATCAACGACCCCAATCGCCATCGTGACCTCCGACTTTCATCTCCGTCGCTCGAGGCGGGAATTCGCCAGGTATTTCGGCAATCTGCGCATGGTGGGATCCGACCCCGACGTAACGGACACATCATGGAGTGACTTGAGCGTGTGGTCGCTGCTGCCGCGCGTCGACGCATTGCAACGCTCCACTCTCTATCTGCGCGAGTACGTCGCACTCGTCCTGAGCGATATTCGCAACTGACTGAATCTCCAAAAAATCTCATTGGTTGGGAGGTTCGTCCGTCCATCGATGGGTAGCCTCGCTTCGTGATACCCACGACCGACCTCATCTATGCGTACCGCATCATGCGGTTGCCGTTGCTCGATGCAGGTGGCTCCCCCATTGGCAAGATCGACGACATCGTCGTCGTGCCAGGACGAGGTCAAGAGGCCCCGCGAGTATTGGGATTCGTTGCCAGCAGCCAACGACGACGAATCTTCGTCACCGTAGCCCGAGTCGCCTCGCTCGACAATACGGGAGTGCGACTGAAGAGTTACGACATCGACCTCAATCCGTTCCGCACCCGCGACGGTGAACGACTCCTGGCTGGGGACATCTTCGACAAGAAACATGGTGATGAAACCATCGTCGATGTTGCACTGCAACACCAGGGAGGTCACAACCCCGTTTGGTACGTCGACAAGGTGCGACTTGCGAAGCGGGGTCTGCTGCTCTCCCGACCGAGTTTCCGATTGGTTGATTGGCAGGAAGTGTCGGGCTTGTTCGCACCCTCCACTCCGATCGCGGCAGAGGCGGCGCGACTCCGCAACATGCATCCGAGTGACGTTGCTACGTTCATCGCCGCACTCCCCATCGAGCAACGTCGCACGATCGCGGCCGCGATGGATGACGAGCGCCTCGCTGACGTTCTGGAAGAACTCCCCGAGGACGAACAGTTGCGACTCATTGAGGGACTCGACCTCGACCGACTCAACAGCGTCTTTGATGAGATGGAATTCGACGACCTGGCTGACCTACTCGGCAAGATGGGCAACGAACAGCGGGCACAGGTCCTCGAGTCGATGGACGAGGACGACGCCGACACCATGCGCCGGTTGCTGTCATGGCCCGACGGAACGGCGGGCGCACTCATGACACCAGAAGTCATCGTGTTGTCGCCGGAAGCAACGGTTGCCGAGGCCCTCGCGCACGTTCGCGATCCCGAGCGTCATGCTTCGATTGCCGCCCAAGTGTTCGTCACCCACGGGCCACACGAGCCCCCGACTGGTGGATACATGGGCGTCGTACATTTCCAGCGCTTGTTGCGTGAGCCACCGCAAACCAAATTGAAGGATTGTCTCCACCACGAACCGACCATTCCACCGACGCTTTCGGAGCGGGAGGTGATGGTACGACTCGCCACCTACAACCTCATGTCGGTGGCGGTCGTCGACGCGGGGAACCATTTGCTCGGCGCCATCACGGTTGATGACGTGCTCGACCGCGCCCTTCCCGCCGACTGGCGACGCCAGCAGATCACTACCTCCTCAACCACCGCAGACACTCGGAGTGCGTCGTGAAACGCCGTGAGAACCTCGCCAATCCTCGTTACCGTCGGAAACTGGGGGTCGCCTACGAGGCGGGTGCATTCGGTCGATTCTCCGAGGCTGTCGCCCGAAATCTCGGAACTGCACGATTCCTCGTCGTACAGACGTTCCTTGTCTTCGTGTGGATCACCATCAATGTCGTGTCCGTCACGTTGCGTTGGGACCCTTATCCGTTCATCCTGTTGAACCTCATGTTCTCGGTTCAGGCCGCCTACGCAGCGCCGCTCATCCTGCTTGCACAGAATCGCCAGGAGGATCGCGACCGCCATGCGCTCGAGAACGATCGCGCAGTTGCGATACGGACCCAAGAGAACGCTGAGTACCTGGCACGCGAGTTGGCGGCAGTGCGACTCGCGTTGTCCAATACGGTTACGTCCAGTGAACTCCGCGAGTCACTCGACGCACTCAATGAACGGTTGGAAGAGGTGCTGAAGCACTCAGCACCATCGCTACCGCGCGGGCAGTAGCCGCACTGAACTCGACTGGTTTCGTCACGTTCACGAAATGATCGCCCTCGAGCGGAACCACGGACGCGCCGGCCGTCTGAACGAGTTCACGCTGCTTGGCGGGTGACACCAACTGATCCTGCGTCGTGAGTACGACGCACGTCGGCAGATGGAGCGATCCAATGAACGTCCGCGCATCGAAGCGTGAGATTGCTCGACCCGCTTGAGCCATGTGCCACTGGTCGTTGCGACGCCACTCCGACAACATCCATCCGAGATGGGGGCGCAACGGGTGACGTCGGGTGATTCGTCGCGCGAACACCATACGAACCGTGCTCGGTCGAACGAATCGACGAGTAATCGGGCCGAGCAGACGCGACACCTGAAAACGCGAACGTTCCCGTGCCGTTGCTCGCCATTCCATTGCCGTGGCTTGCAAGACGAGACCGCACACCAACTGCGGGTGACGGCGAGCCAACAACATGGCAATCGGGCCTCCCATCGAGTAGCCGACTGCGACCACCGACTCCACACCGAGCGCGTCGCAAACTGCAGCGGCGTCATCGGCGCAGTCCTCGAGCGTGAACGGCACATCAGGGCGTAGTCCTCGGCCGTGTCCACGGTGATCGATTCCAATCACCGTGTAGGACGCGGCAAGTTCCTCGTAAGCGGTGAAGAAATTGAGGTCGCTCGACGCAGTCCATCCGTGCAGCAGCAGGACGACCGCCGCCGTGGGATTCTCGTGTTGGTGGTAGCGAACGAAGAACTCACCTCGCTGCGGCACCAACACGAGCCGACCAGGCAGCAACGACGGAGGATTGATCTCGAAGCGCGTGGCCATGCGAACGAAAACTATCTGGGTGTCTGGAAGTCGTCCTTGCGGCTCGAGTTGCCGACGAACTCCCGCAAGTGCACACCGCTCTCGAGCACCTGGGAAAGCAGGAGATCGTTTGGTGAATCATCGTCACCGACGACACGAACGCCGCTGGAGAAACCGCCCGACACGACACCGCGGGCACACGCCGCAGCCATGGACCCAGCAAGGTACGCGACGCGCTCGGACGCGCCCACCACCTCGATGTGTCGAGCGCCGCCCCGCCAGCCACGAACCTCGACACGAAGTGCCCCGATTCCGCCCTCGGGATGTGGTGGAGCGAGCATCGGTAGTCGCGCGGTGACTCGATCGCGGCGCGTGGCCGACACCCGAACACTCACCCGGGTGAGTTCGGGGAATCCGTGGTGGACGAGGATCGGATCGGCGAGTTCTGCTCGGTAGCAATCGCGTGGGCCGACCGGATCGGGAAACCAGCAGAGTTCGCGTCCACTACCCGCCGGTCGGCGCAACCAGTCGCCGTCGTGCCAACCGATGGATTGACGTGCCAACGCCCGATGATGCTGTTGGGCACATGCCGGCCCTGCCGTACCGTGCACCGCAACGTGGACCTCATCGATCGCATCGAATCGCGGCGTCAGCATTCGCACCAACAATCCGGAGAGTCCGGGCGATGACGTTGCTCCCACCACGAGCGTCTGTCGGAATTGGCGGGCAATCGCCTCAAGATCGAGCATGGAGAGCACGTCGTCGACATCGTCGCTACACGACACGACGCTGACCCCCGCCTCCAGCAAACGACGTGCGGCCTTGGCGTGCGGAGCCGGGCAGGCGATGACGGCAACGTTCGTGTCGAGCATCGCAGCGCTCGACACCGCCACCACGCTGTGGGTCGCATCCGAACATCGTTCGGCGAGTCGTCGTGCGACGACGGGATTGGTATCACTCACCAGAATTTGGGCTCGTCCCGCGGCGACGAGTCGTTCGACGATGCGGGTACCTACCAGTCCGGCACCGATGACCCCGATCATTTTTTTGTTGGTTCAACCATGGTCAAAAAGTGATCGATCAAGAGTCGACGCGTCGCACGAATCGCCTCACTCGTATAGCCCCCAATATGAGGGGTCATAACCACATTAAACCCCTCTTTTTGGAGTTCCCAGATTGGACTCGCTTCAATTCTGCCCTCCCAGGTGGTCTCCCCCGAAAGAACATCGGTCGCAAAACCACCAATCTGGCTGACCCGAATTGCCTCAGCAATTGCTCGCTCATCAACAATTTCTCCTCGACTTGTATTAACAATGAGCACACCGGGCTTCATTCGTGAAATCTGATGTTCGCCGATCATTGACTGAGTCTTTTCGTTGAGGGGAACATGGATGGAGATCACGTCAGATCTTCTCAAAAGTTCGGAGAGTTCCAAGATTTCCACCATCTTGTAGGAAGCCGCCTCCGGATCAGATGCAACAACTTGCATTCCAAATGCCGAACCGTAGTCCGCCATGAATTTCCCGAGACGCCCAAGTCCAACAATTCCAAGGGTCTTACCGCGTAGTTCTGTACCCCTAAAAGCACCACGCTGCCATTCTCCTTTGGAAGTAGATACCGCCGCAGGTACCACATTTCTTGCGATTGCAAGTAGCAAACCCCAAGCCAATTCAGCAGTACTTGCCACCGACTGAATACCAGAAGCCACATCTCGAAGTGTCAGAACACTGATACCGAGGGATCGCAACTCCTCCATCTCCAAATGATCATTCCCGGTGGTGGGAGACAGCACAAACTTCAATCCGGATAGGTAGCCAACTTCGGTCTTTCCGATAGCAAACCCAAGCCCGACTATAAGAACCTCGGGATTCACTGAGTTCAGTAACTGCACGAGGTCTGACTTTGACTCCGGAGAAATTGCGTGAACTTCATAGAGCTCCCCAAGTCTCCCAGTCTCCTCCGAGCCGTAGGCATCCGGTTCGATAATCAGGAGTGTTGACTTGCTCATCGAGATACAAGTGCCTCTGCGACGATGACATCAAAGGGAACGTCAATATTTACTGATCGCTCAGGTGGCATGACATACGCAACACAATCGAGTCCCTTGAACGTGCGACGTTTCAGCACAGAACTTCTTGTTAGATAAATCGCACCGTTTCTGATATACATTCGACGCAATTCCTGCCTTGGCTGATTTTCATATTCCTCAACAAATGGTGGATCCACCAGCCGATCCCCTTCAAGAAACTTCATTCTCGCCGGATGATGACCCCCAACCTCAACAACCGAAATCACACTGTCGGCCCGCGTTGATATGAGCAATGATAAACAATTGTTGATGTCGACTGAAGTTCGAAACGGAGACGTTGGTTGCAATACCATGATGGCTTCGTAATCTTCATCGCAATGCTCGAGCATATGTATTACCGCATCTATCGTTGACGCGGAATCGCCCGAGAGATGGCTTGGACGCATTACCGGTACTTCCACGCCAAGACTCCGAGCGCATTCTGCAATTTCGTCAGAGTCTGTCGACACCACTACGCGATCCAGATTGCTCTGCTTGGCCGCCTCGCAAGTCCAAGCCAGGAGCGGACGTTTTCCGAGAGTAATTAGGTTCTTCCGTGGGATCGCTTTCGAGCCGCCCCGCGCAGGAATGATTCCGAGTACTTTCATGGTGTCTCGACTTTAGAGTTGATTGAACGCCAGCCACCTTGTTTGGTGGTCACCTTGGACTTGCTACTCCCACCGAATCGGAGGATTCCCACCACGGCCGATGCGACGGACAACACGAGAAGCAAACGGCGGAAGAGTTTCATCGTCGCTGTGGTCTTTCGTGGGGCTAATTGGAGTCGAAC
>SXPW01000155.1 GCA_005793785.1 Actinomycetota bacterium
CGTTCTTCGTGCGTCGACTGCTTGATTCGTCGTACGACCCTGCGGTTCGAAACAATCTTCTCCCGTTCACGGTGACTCGGATCGCCGCAAACACTTGTTACCGCTTCGCGCCGCCCTTCATCGCCATCATCGCTGGTGGCATGAGTGGTTTCGACGTCTCCATTGCGCGGGTGGGATTGGTCATCAGCATCTCCGAACTCGCCGGGTTCCTTGCACCCTTGCTGGGCACGTTCGTCGATCGCGTGTCGCGACGTACGTCGCTCTGGGTGGGACTCCTTGGAACGTTCGTCGGCATCCTGATGATGGCCGCGGCACCGAATCTGGTCGTGTTGTGTGTGGGTCTCACGCTGCTGAACTTGTTGAAGTCGTGCTTCGACCTCGGTATGGCGGCATGGATCAGTGATCGCGTTCCCTACGAGCGTCGCGGACGGGTGGTCGGCATCACGGAAACCTCCTGGGCATTGAGCCTGTTGCTCGGCGTCTCGGCGCTGGGAATCGTCACTGCGGTGTCCTCGTGGAGGATCGCGAGCGTCGTCGGCGGATGCAGTGTCGCCGTCTGTGCCGTTTGGCTCGACTCGCGCATTCGCGCGGCTGGCGACGTCGTTGGAAGCATCGAACACGCCGCGCCCGCGGTTGGCCGCATGTCGGCGCGTGACTGGCTGGTTCCCCTGTCGATGTTCGGTCTCATGGGAGGCAGTCAGTGCGTGTTCGTCACGTTCGGCGCGTGGTTGGCCGACGACTTCGATTTCGGAGCGGTTGGAATCGCCGCCGTTGGCTTTGGTCTCGGTGCCGGCGAATTGCTCTCATCCATGTCGAGTGCTCGACTCACCGATCGCATCGGCAAGGAGCGGAGCGTGGCCCTCGGTGCCGCTCTCATGATTCCTGCCGCCCTCGTGCTCGCCGGTTTCGATGCGTTCCTCCCGATCGGACTCCTGTCGCTCGCATTGTTCATCGTGGGCTTCGAGTACGGCGTCGTCAGCATGCTGCCGATTGCCACGAACCTCGTCGCATCAGCGCCCGGGAAGGGATTCGGTCTGGTGATTGGCGCGGGAACGTTCGGGCGTGGTGTCCTGACATTCGTGGCCACCGTGTTGTACGAGCAATCAGGAATCACCGGAGCAGCGTTGGCGAGTATCGGCTGTGCGGCACTGAGCGCCGGCGCAATCCTCGTTTTCAGCCGCGGTAGGCGTTGGTAATCGGCAGTCGGCGGTCCTTGCCGAACGCCTTGCTGGTCACCCGCACTCCAGGCGGTAACTGTCGACGCTTGTATTCACTGTTGTCCACCAAACCAACGATTCGTCGAACGAGCGATTCCTCGAAGCCAAAAGCAATGATCTCCGCCGCGGTGCGATCTTGCTCCACGTACAGCGCAAGTACCGCATCGAGCACGTCGTAGGGCGGAAGGCTCTGGTCGTCGCGTTGGTCGGGTCGTAGCTCGGCCGACGGCGCCTTGTCGAGAGTCGACCGCGGAATCAACTCGCGTCCGGCTCGTTCGTTCACGCGGTGGCTGAGTGCGTAGACGTCGGTCTTGAAGATGTCCTTGATGACGGCGAATCCACCGACGGAATCGCCGTACAGCGTGAAATATCCGACCGCTAGTTCGCTCTTGTTGCCCGTGGTCAGCACCATCCATCCGAACTTGTTCGACAACGCCATCAACGTCGTACCACGAACGCGACTCTGCAGGTTTTCCTCGGTCAAATCGGTGGCGAGTCCACTGAATGCATCCGTGGTCATCGCCAAATACGACGCGAATGCGGGCTCGATGGGGATGGTCAGCAGGTCGATACCGAGATTCCGCGCGAGATCGGCGGCGTCGGTGCGAGAACCGGTGCTCGAGTAGCGGGAGGGCATCGATACTCCATGCACGTGTGCTGCTCCGAGAGCCTCGACGGCGACGGCCGCGACGAGTGCCGAGTCGATTCCGCCAGACAACCCGAGCACCACATCGGTGAATCCGTTCTTCGTCACGTAATCGCGCGTACCGAGCGCGAGGGCACCGAGGACTCGGTCTCGCGGATCGTCGATCACGGCGACGCGCGAAGGTACGGCCGCGCGTTGGGACCCTGCGCTACTCACGGGTATGGCACGAACGGAAGGGGCACGAGTCGGCACTCGTACGTCGGCGATCAGCAACTCCTCCTCGAAATGTGCGGCGCGCGCAACGACGTTTCCCGTCGAATCCACGACGACCGATCCACCATCGAACACCAATTCGTCCTGGCCACACACCTGGTTGACGTAGACGATTGGCATCGCCGTCTCTCGCGCACGCTCGACCACGGTTGCTTCCCGAACGCCGCTCTTCCCGCGGTCGAACGGCGAGCCGTTGATGTTCAGACACAACTGGCTACCGGCAGCGCGTTGTCGGGCGACGGGACCTTCCGCCACCCAGAGGTCCTCGCACACGCTGAGGGACAAGACGACGCCACCAACGTCGTAGAGGGTCACATCGTCGTGGCCAGCCGCAAAGTAACGGGCTTCGTCGAATACCGCATAGTTCGGTAGGAGCTGCTTGTGGTACACGCCGGCGACGACGCCGTTGGCACAGAGTGCCGCAGCGTTGAAGAGCCGGGGCGGCCGAGCGCTCGAGGGTTCGACGGTCCCATCGTCGACGTTGTCGACGAAACCGACGACGACGGCACACCTACCGCTACGTGCCGCCACCTTTTCTAAAGCAACACGAATGTCCGCCACGAAACCCGGTTTCAGGACGAGGTCCTCGGGCGGATATCCGGACAGCGTCAATTCGGGAAAGGCGACCACATCGCAACCGGCCTGCTCGGCCTTGGCAACGAACTCCTCGACCTTCGCGAGATTGAAGTTCAGGTCGCCAACTCGGGGATTGATCTGGGCGAGCCCCACCCGCAACGACGCCGTTGAAGCGCTTGTCGCCACGTTTTCAGGCTACTGAGCACCATTCCCATGAATCCGACCGCGATCGCCGAAATCTTCACACGCCGTTTACAAACGGATGATGCCCCCGACACGGAAATGGAGGAAACTACGGAGTCACGTTTCACGAAAGGAAACTCTCATGGCATATCAGGCCGAATACATCTGGATCGACGGTGTCAAGCCAACACCGATGCTTCGCTCGAAGACCAAGATTCTCGACAACTCGGTGAAGACTCCGCCGATCTGGGGATTCGACGGATCCTCGACCGAACAGGCCACGGGTGAGTCCTCGGACTGCATGTTGAAGCCCGTGTTCTGGTGCAAGGATCCGCTCCGCGGCGGTCGCAACATCCTCGTGATGTGCGAGGTGTACCTTGCGAGCACGGGAGCACCTCACCCCACCAACACGCGCGCAGCCTGCGCGGCGGCGGCGGCCCAATACAAGGCCAACGGAATGATCTACGGAATCGAGCAGGAGTACACCTTCATGAGACTGAACGGTCGACCGTTCGGATTCCCGGAAATCGAAGGCGAACCCGGTCCACAGGGGCCGTACTACTGCGGAGTTGGCGCGGGTCGTGTGATGGGACGAGACATCATCGAGATCCACACCGAGGCATGCCTCGATGCAGGTCTCATGATTTCGGGAACGAACGCCGAAGTGATGCCGGGACAGTGGGAGTTCCAGGTCGGTCCACTCGATGCGTTGGCGGTGAGTGACCAGCTCTACGTTGCTCGTTGGCTGCTCCACCGCATCGCGGAGGATTTCGACGTGGTGGTGTCGTTCGATGCCAAGCCACAGAAGGGCGACTGGAACGGCGCGGGAGCGCACACCAACTTCTCGACCAAGGCGATGCGTTCCTCCTACGACGCGATCGAAGCCGCATGCAAGGCCATCGGTGGTCGGGTGATGGAGCACGTGAAGAATTACGGTCACGACATCGAGAGCAGACTGACGGGCAAGCACGAGACGGCCCCGTGGAACCAGTTCAGTTACGGCGTGTCGAATCGTGGCGCGTCGATCCGCATTCCATGGCAGGTCGCCAAGGAGCGCAAGGGCTACGCCGAGGATCGTCGCCCGAACGCGAACATGGATCCCTACGTGGTCACGCGACTCATCCTCGAGACGGTCTGTTCGCAGGAAAAAGTTCCAGCCGCCGCCAAGGGAAAGTCCAAGCCCAAGAAGAAGGCTCGCAAATAACCCACCGGGGTGCAGGCCGGCGAATGCTCGGTGGTCTGCACCCCGTACGAGTGGATCGGGCCGTACCGACGGTTGACTGAGAGGGATGGCCGACATGCGTGATGCCCAACGTGACTACGTGCTTCGCACGGTCGAGGAACGAGGCATTCGGTTGGTGCGCCTGTGGTTCACGGACGTCCTTGGAAATCTGAAGAGTTTCGCCATCAGCCCGGCGGAGATGGAGAATGCGCTCAACGACGGGATGAGCTTCGACGGTTCATCCATCGACGGCTACGGGCGAGTGCAGGAAGCCGACGTGCTCGCTCTTCCCGATCCCAACACGTTCGAGGTCCTCCCGTGGGTCGATTCCAAGTCGGCGGAGGCACGGGTGTTCTGCGATATCGCCCAACTCGACGGCACCCCGTTCGAAGGCGACCCTCGACAAGTACTTCGCCGCAATCTCGACGCCGCACGTCGACTTGGTTACGTCTTCTACGTCGCTCCGGACATCGAGTACTTCTACTTCGCACCCGGCGACGAAGGTGGTCGTCCGATTCCGCTCGACAACGGGGGCTTCTTCGACCTCACCACTACCGACATCACCAGTTCGCTGCGCAAGGAAACCATCCGCACGCTCGAAACGATGAGCATCCCCGTCGAGTACAGCTTCCACGAGGACTCCCCCAGCCAGCACGAAATCGACCTGCGCCATACCGATGCACTCGCCATGGCCGACAGCGTGATGACCTTCCGATTCGTGGTCAAGGAAATCGCGGCCATGCGGAACGTGCACGCCACTTTCATGCCAAAACCGCTCGAGGCGGTTCAGGGCTCGGGCATGCACCTGCACCTCTCGCTCTTCACGGGCGATTCGAACGCATTCCATTCCGAGAGCGACCCCTACAACCTGAGCGACACCGCGAAATCGTTCATGGCTGGATTGCTGCGTCACGCCGGCGAGATCGCGGCAGTCACCAACCAAACGGTGAACAGTTACAAGCGGCTCGTTCCCGGATTCGAGGCACCGGTCCACGTTTCCTGGGCGCGCAACAATCGCAGCGGACTGATTCGTGTGCCGGTGCCCAAGCGGGGCAACGAACACGCCACACGCATCGAGCTTCGTTCACCGGATCCCGCCTGCAACCCGTACCTCGCGTTCTCGGTCATCCTGGCTGCCGGACTACGCGGAGTCGAACAGGGTTACGAACTACCGATGGAATCGGATGCCAATTTGTTCGAGATGGGTGACGCTGCGCTCAGCAAGTTGGGGATCGAGCAGCTGCCGCAATCCCTGAACGACGCCTTGAAGATGATGGAGTCCTCCTCGCTGGTGGCCGAAGCCCTTGGCGAGCACATCTTCGAGTGGTTCCTGCGCAACAAGCGGGCCGAGTGGAGGAAGTACAAGACCCACGTGTCGCAATTCGAGGTCGACACCTACCTGCGGTCCCTATGACTTCGACCGGGATGCTCGCCGTCTTTCCCGAATCGCCCGCTATCGATCTCGCACGCACACTCGACCTGTCGGGCTACTCATGGAAAGGCGTTACCTCCTCCGATTCGGTCGCTCGCCTCGCGCCGACCGACGGCTGGGTGGGTGCCGTCGTCTGTTGTGACGAGGATCCCGAGACCGGCTGGACGTTGTGCCGCGCGCTGCGGAGACTCGATCGGCCCGTGCGTCGAATCCTCGTCCTCATCACCGGTGCCCACATCGCCGACTTGGAGATTCGCGAGAATCTCTTCGATGACTTCCTGCTGTCGCCGTTCCACCCGCGCGAATTGGAAGCACGCCTTCGTCACTTGTTCTACAACGAATTGACGGCGCCTTCATCGAGTGTGGTGGAGCACTCCGGACTTCGTCTCAATCTCGAGACGTACCAGGCAACGTTCGGTGGTCGTCCACTCGATCTCACGTACATGGAATACGAGTTGCTCAAGTACTTGGTGCAGCATCCAGGTCGGGTGTTCTCACGCGAGATTCTTCTGTCAGAGGTGTGGGGCTACGAATACTTCGGCGGGGCGCGAACGGTGGACGTGCACGTGCGACGTCTGCGTGCGAAACTCGGCGAGGAACACGCTCATCTCATCGAGACGGTACGAAGCGTCGGGTATCGCTTCGGCGCCTCCAAGTGGTCGGGCTGA
>SXPW01000156.1 GCA_005793785.1 Actinomycetota bacterium
TCGGTCAAGTCGCCGAAGGTACAAATCATGGCGATGCCGGTGCCCTTGTCGGGCTGCGCAAGCGGGTGTGGGTACACGACAACGTCGACGCCGAAAAGCGGTGAGCGAACCGTCGTACCAAAGAGCGGTGCATACCGGGTGTCGTCCGGATGGGCGACGAGACCGACGCAGGCGGGAATCAGCTCCGGTCGGGTCGTTTCGATGACGACTTCTCCGCTCGGATTGGCGGCACTCGGTGAGCAGTGAAACGCAATCGAGTGGAAAGCGCCGGGACGGTCACGATCCTCCAACTCGGCTTGGGCCACTGCAGTACCGAAATCGACATCCCACAAAGTCGGCGCTTCTTGCGTGTACACCTCGCCGCGCGCGAGATTGTCGAGGAAGGCTCGTTGGGAAGTTCGTCGCGCGTGAGCGGAGATGGTGGTGTACAACAACGACCAGTCGACCGACAATCCGAGTCGACGGAAGAGGTCTTCGAAAATCCGTTCGTCCTGGGCGGTGAGTTCGTCGCACAACTCGATGAAGTTCGGACGCGAAACGGGAACCGCGCGGTGATCCTTCGGCGGGTCGCCGCGGAAAGGGGGAGTGAATCCTGGAACGTACGCCAGCGACGGGTCACAGGTGACTCCGAAATAGTTCTGCACGCGGCGTTCGGTGGGCAACCCGTTGTCATCCCACCCCATCGGGTAGAACACGTGCTTGCCCCGCATGCGTTGGGAACGGGCGAAGGTGTCGGTGTGGGTGTAGGAGAACACGTGTCCCATGTGCAGTGATCCGCTCACGGTGGGAGGCGGTGTGTCGATTGCGAACACCTCGTCGCGCGACGCTGCGCGATCAAAGGAATAGGTGTCGTCTGCGTTCCAGCGGTGGATGAAACGGGCTTCAACACCGTCCAGCGACGGTTTCTCGGGAACTCTGCGCGTCGTGGAACCGTTCGACATGCTCTCTCAACGGTAGTGGCGAGAGGCCACTCGTAGAATCGTGGCGTGTTCGCGTTGTACGACACCCTGACACGCGAAATCAAGACGCTTGAAATGCGTGAACCAGGGAAACTCGGCGTGTATCTCTGTGGTCCGACGGTGTACGGTCCACCCCACTTGGGACACGGTCGTGCGACCTTGGTTTACGACATCCTGCGGCGGTATCTCGAATGGCGTGGCATCGCCGTGCGACTCGTGAGCAATATCACCGACATCGACGACAAGATCATCGACAGGGCGAACCGCGAGGGCCGCCCCTGGCAAGACATCACGCACAAGTGTGAGTCGGTGTGGTTCGACGCGATGGAGCGCCTCGGCGTGCAGCGTCCGAGCGACGTTCCGCACGCCACGGAGTACGTGGAGCAGATGGTTCGAATGATTGGGAATCTCGTCGACCGAGGCTCCGCGTATGCAACCAATGACGGTGTCTATCTCTCCGTGGAGACGGTGCCCGACTACGGCGCGCTCGCGCACCAGTCGATTGACGAGATGCTCGCGGGCGGCGGCGACCGCGGCGTGCTCGGCGCGCAAGAAAAACGTCACCCTGCCGACTTCGCGCTGTGGAAATTCTCGAAACCAGGCGAGCCGTCGTGGCCGTCGCCGTGGGGTGAGGGTCGACCCGGCTGGCACAGTGAGTGCGTGGTGATGAGCCTCGAGTTGCTCGGGGAGGGGTTCGACTTGCACTGCGGTGGTGCCGACTTGCGGTTTCCGCACCATGAGAACGAACGCGCACAAGCGGTGGCGCTCGGCAAGCGTTTCGCGCGGCACTGGATGCACAACGGTTTCGTCGTCGACGCCGAGGGCGAGAAGATGTCAAAGAGCCTCGGTAACGTGACGAACCTGCTCGACCTGCTCGATCGCTACGATGCGCGCGCGTATCGCATGCTGCTTCTGCAGACGCACTACCGCTCGCCGGTGAAGGTGGGGCAAGACAACATCGACGCGTCGGTGAATGCGTTGGCTGGATTGGATTCCTTCGCCGCGAGGAGTGCGGGGCTGGTAGGTAGGCCCGACGAAGCAACACTGGCCCGTTTCAAGGAACTCATGGACGACGATCTCGATACCCCGAATGCGATGGCGCATGTATTCGACACGACTCGACGCGCCAATACTGCTCTCGACTCTGGTGACGCGGCAGGGGCCGGGCTCGTCGCCGCGGTGCACGAGATGTGCGGCGCCCTGGGATTGGTGCTCGGGTCAGCGGTGGAGGTGGATGACGACGCTCAAGCCAAGGCGGCGGCGCTTGATGCGGCCCGGTTGGTGAAGGACTTCGCCACCGCCGATGCACTCCGTATCGAGCTGCAGAACGCTGGTTGGGTCGTCGAGACGACGAAATCCGGCACCACACTGCGCCGCTGAACAGCGGGACTCCGGCTCGAAGGTTGCCATTCGGTGAACTTTGCGACCTCGGTGAGTCATTGCGACTACCTCAACGACGAGCGTCGGGGGTTTACCCAGGCGACTTGCCCCAAGTCCTTCACGGAAGAGGAAGAACACGCATGAGACGAATCTGGCCTGTAGCGGTTGCGCTTGGCTTGGTATGCGGTAGCGGGGCGTGGGTTGCCAAAGCAAATACGTCCAGTCCGCAGATCCGTGCGTGTGTTGACAAGGCCACGCGCGTAACCCGAATCGTGAGGAGTAACCAGCGTTGCTCGGACGTCGAGGTGCTCGTCACCTGGAATCAAGTGGGAGAGCAAGGTGTCGCTGGCGCGACAGGTCCTGCTGGTCCTGTGGGTGCAACGGGTGCGACGGGGCCCGCGGGTGCAACTGGTGCAACGGGGTCCGCGGGTGCAACTGGCGCGACGGGTGCTGCTGGCGCGTCCGCCACGCGAATAACCGAATTGAGCGTGTGTGATGGCACCGACGCGGGGACGGTTGCCGATGAGTTATGCAAGATCGGCATGACCGGCCCGGGTGGTGGTCCGGTGTTCTTCATTGATTACCAAGACCAGTTCGCGTCGTTCTGCGCGTCGGGCGACTGCAATTATCTGGAGGCATCACCTGCGGATGTCGATGAAGCTGGTGGAGACTTTGAGTCAGTCTGGTGTTCCAACCTCCTGATGTCGCTCGGTCTCGCTGAGTGGGGAAATGCAGCAATCGGTGCCGGGCGCACCAACACCGCCACGGCTGACACCACATGTACGAGTGGGGCGATCCAGACCGCAGTCGACTACACCGCCCCGGCATTCAACGGGGTGGCCAAGGATGACTGGTGGTTACCGTCGCTCGGCGAGTTGATGGCCATGCACTGGAACTTAAGACAGTCTGGTAACGGGAGTTTCTCAATCGATTACTATTGGAGTTCCACTGAGGGCGCGGCGACAACGGCTTGGATGCTTTATCTGTATGACGGCGACCAGCTAAGGCCGAATAAGGCCAGTGCCGACAGGGTCCGACCAGTGCGGGGATTCTGACACTTCGACAGGGCCGCCCGAACCTACCCGCTGGTAACTTGAATGCATGGCTGAGTTCTCGCTGTCGCTCAACGACGATCAAGTGCAACTGAAGGATTGGATCCACGAGTTCGCCGTTGACGTCATTCGTCCGGCCGCCCACGAGTGGGACGAACGGGAGGAGTTTCCGTGGCCAATCGTGCAGGAAGCGGCCAAGATCGGTCTGTACGGTCTCGACTTCATCATGAATGCAATGGGGGATGCCAGTGGCCTCACCCTGCCGGTCGCCATCGAAGAAATGTTCTGGGGCGATGCGGGAATCGGAATGGCGATCATGGGTTCTGGTCTCGCCGCTGCGGGTATCGCCGGCAACGGCACACCCGAGCAGGTGATGGAGTGGGTGCCGCAGTGCTACGGCACTGCCGACGACGTGAAGATTGGTGCGTTCTGCGTAAGCGAACCTGACGCCGGTAGCGACGTGAGCTCGCTGCGCACGCGCGCGGTGTATGACGAGGCGAAGGACGAGTGGGTGTTGAACGGTACGAAGGCATGGATCACCAACGGCGGTATCGCCAACGTGCACGTGGTGGTGGCCGCGGTCGATCCCGAGTTGAAGGGTCGCGGCCAAGCGTCATTCGTAGTTCCACCAGGCACCAAGGGACTGAGCCAAGGACAGAAGTACTTGAAGCACGGCATCAAGGCATCGCACACCGCCGAAGTGGTGCTCGACGACGTGAGGATACCGGGGCGATGCCTGCTCGGTGGCAAGGAGAAACTGGACGCGAAGTTGGCACGAGCGCGGGAAAAGGGCAAGACGGGCGAGGCGCAGCCGGCGATGAAGACGTTCGAGGCGACGCGGCCGGCGGTCGGTGCGCAGGCGCTCGGCATTGCCCGTGCTGCCTACGAATATGCGCTCGATTACGCCAAGGAGCGCAAAGCGTTCGGCAAGCCAATCATCATGCACCAGGCGATTGCGTTCAAACTTGCCAACATGATCACGCGCGTCGATGCTTCGCGTTTGCTCATCTGGCGTGCGGCATGGCTCGCCAAGAATGGTGGATTCAAGAACGGCGAAGGCTCGATGAGCAAGTACTACGCATCGGAGACCGCGGTGCGCGTGACCGAGGAAGCCATCCAGATCCTCGGCGGCTACGGCTACACACGCGAGTACCCGGTGGAGCGCTGGCACCGTGATGCGAAGATTCACACCATCTTCGAGGGCACCTCAGAGATCCAGCAGCTGGTGATTGCTCGAGCAATCAGCGGGATGCGTGTCGAATAGGCGTCGCTCGCA
>SXPW01000157.1 GCA_005793785.1 Actinomycetota bacterium
GAGGCGCCCGACGCGGAGATCTGGTGGCGAGCCTGCTCTCCGTACCGACCATCGGTGATCAGCACCATCTCGTCGGGCATGACGACGAGCGTGCCCGCCGAACCTGTGAAGCCGGTCAGCCACCGGATGTTGTGCAGATCAAGCACCAACAAGCCATCCACGCGACTGCGCCCGGCAGAGACTGGGCGACTCGCGAGTTCCGCGCGCACGAGGACGTCGCGACCGACCACCGACAGTTCGGGGAGCAATGCGGTCGACGTTTCGCTCACCTTCACGGCGCTCATCGCGACTCCACGTGACGAACGAGTGCCTCGACACCGAGCACGTACGACTCCGCCCCGAAACCTGCGATCGTTCCGACGACGGCCGAAGCGATGACACTCTCGTGGCGCCACGGGTCTCGCGCCGCGGGATTGGAGAGGTGGACCTCCACCACGGGAAGGTTCACGCTCTTTAGTGCGTCATGCAAACCCCAGGCGTAGTGCGTGAACGCACCAGCGTTGAGCACGATACCGACGTGCACCGAAGCGGCGGCATGCACCGCGTCGATCATCGTGCCGAGATCGTTGGACTGTTTCGTGTCGATTGCATAACCGAGTCGCTGCGCGGCGGCACCGGCACGCTCCATGAGTTGGGCCAGCGTTGCGGAACCGTAGATCGTCGGTTCGCGGGTACCGAGCAGGTTCAGGTTCGGACCATTGAGGACGAGAATCCGTCCCTTGGCTTCCGGCATGGGTTTCAGGGTACTGAAAGTGCGTCGAATGCATCGTTGAGCGCGGTCGAATCCACCGAGCGGACCGTTTCGATGCCTCGCGGACCATCCAAGACGAAGGTGAGACCATCGATTGCCTTCTTGTCATGTTGCATCAACTCCACGAGTCGGCGGCGGTCGACTACCCCGGGAACCTCCACCGTCAACCCGTAGTGATCGACGATCACCCGACGGTGATGCTCCACTCGAGCGTCGTCGATTCGTCCGAGGGCGCGCGCGACGTGGGCGGCGAACATCATTCCGATGGCAACCGATTCCCCGTGGGCGAGTGCGAAGTTGGAGGCAATCTCCAGCGCATGTCCGAGCGTGTGACCGTAATTGAGCACCGCGCGACGTCCGGCTTCGCGTTCATCGCTACCGACGATGTCGGCCTTGATTCGCACGCAACGCGCAATCCGTGAATCGACATCGAGTGCCAACAAATCGTCCCCGGTGAGGAAGTGGTACTTAGCCATCTCGCCGTAGCCACAGCGCCGCTCCCGGTCCGGCAACGTGTCGAGGAACGAGGTATCGCACACCACCCCGCTCGGTTGCCAAAATGCGCCGACGAGGTTCTTCCCCGCCTGCACGTTGACCCCGGTCTTACCCCCGATTGCCGCGTCGATCATTCCGACGAGAGTTGTCGACACGTGCACCACCCGGATTCCGCGGTGCCACGTCGCTGCGGCGAATCCGGCAACGTCGGTGACCATGCCACCCCCCACTCCGATGATCACGTCATGACGCGTGACGCCCGCTGCGGCGAACTCGTCGCACAGCCGTTCGATGGTCGCGAGCGACTTGTGTTCCTCGCCGTCTCCGATCACGTGGCGCGATACCGAGACGCCACTACGAATCTGCGGAGCGATGTCGACGGGAACCGCCGACTGGGTGATGATGGCGATTCGCTTGGCGTCACTCGGCAACACCGAACCGAGCTCGCCGATCGCCCCCCGCCCGACGACCACGTCGTACGATCGCTCACCCAGTTGCACCCGCACTCGCTGTTTCATGATGCATGCTCCTCGACGGTTGCTGCGAGAACCGCCTCCACCACCTGTGTGACGCTCCGCCCGGTGGTATCGATTCGGACATCGGCAACTTGCTCGTACACGGCACGCCGTTGCGAGTCGAGTTTGGTCAATCCGGCGATGGGGTCGTCGTCAAGGAGCGGCCGATGGGATCCACCTCCCGTGCGTTCGCCGAGGGTGGCCACCGTGGCATCCAGCCACACCACCACATCGGCTCGCTGCGCGAGTGCGGCTCGATTGACGTCACTCAACACCGACCCACCTGCCGCCGCAACGACGACATCGACGGTGGACTCGAGTGCCGAGGACAAAGCCCGCTGTTCATAGGAACGAAACACCGCCTCACCATCGGTTGCAAAGATGTCCCGTACCGATCGACCCGCGTACACGACGACCAGATCGTCGGTGTCGACGAATCGGCAGCGGAGTCGATCGGCCAACAAACGTCCGATGGTGGTCTTTCCCGAACCCATCATCCCCACCAACACGATGATGCGAGCCATGCGCGCGACTAGAGCGACTCGGCGAAGGCTCTGGCGTTGCGTACGAATTCCCGAACGGAATCTCCGCCGAACTTGCGCTGAGCCTCACCGGCCAGGACCAGGGCGATCATCGTCTCGGCAACGACACCCATTGCGGGTACGGCCGTCACGTCCGTTCGTTCCTTGAAACTCACCGTCTCCTCCTTGGACACCACATCGACGGTCTTGAGGGTCGGGCGATTCAAGGTCGAGAGCGGTTTCATCGCCGCCCGCACCACCATCAACTCACCGTTGGTCATTCCACCTTCGGTGCCGCCGGCCTTGGCGGTGGTGCGCGTGTACGACGCTGCGTCCTTGTCCCAGGCGATCGCGTCGTGGGCTTGGCTTCCGCGCAGTGCTGCGCCCGCGAAACCATCACCGATTTCCACACCCTTCACCGCCTGGATGCTCATGACTGCCTGCGCCAACATTCCATCGATCTTGCGATCCCAGTGGACATGACTCCCGAGACCTACCGGCAATCCGTACGCAAGCACCTCGACCACACCGCCGAGACTGTCCCCGTCCTTGGCCGCCGCCTCGATCTCAGCAATCATCTTTGCCTCGGTGGCTCCGTCGAAGCAGCGCACCGGGGACTCGTCGATGCGGGCGGAATCGGAGGGCAACGGTCGAACGACGGAATCACTCGACACTGCTCCGAGCGACACGACATGGGAAACGATCTCGACGCCGATCTGCTTGAGAAGCAACTTGGCAAGTGCGCCGGCGACGACGCGGGCGCTCGTCTCGCGGGCACTCGCTCGCTCCAGCACGTCACGAGCGTCGGTGAAGTCGTACTTCTGCATTCCGGCAAGATCGGCGTGTCCCGGACGTGGTTGCGTGAGCGGCTTCTTGGTTGCACCAGGATGCGGCGACATCTCCTCATGCCAGACGTCGCTGCGAAACCATTCCGTGTTCTTGATGAGGACGGCCACGGGGGAACCAAGCGTTCGACCGTGTCGGATTCCGCCGATCAGTTCGATCTCATCCTGTTCGAATCGTTGACGCGGACCGCGCCCGAAACCGAGGCGGCGACGCGCCAGTTCGGAGGAGATGTCCTCCACCGTGACCGGCAGGTTCGACGGCAGTCCCTCGACGATCACCACCAGGGCCTGACCGTGACTCTCGCCAGCGGTCAGGTAGCGCAACATGCGCCTGAATTCTACCGTTCTGACCGGGACAGCTCTTCCAGCGCGGCATCGCGCATGAGGGTCACATCGGGACGATGACCGAGCCACAGTTCCTGCTGTCGTGCCGCCTGCGCACACAACATGTGAACGCCATCCGCGACTTGCGCACCGCGACGACGCGCTTCGCGGAGGAGTGGGGTTTCGATTGGGTCGTACACGACATCCAACACGGTATGTCGTGACGAAATCGCCTGCACGTCAATCGGAAGGGTGTCGGGTGCAATGCCGGCCATGCCCTGGGGTGTGGTGTTGATGATCGTCGTGCAGTCACCCAGTTCGGCGAGCGCCGTGGAAGAAGTCGACCCCACTCGAACGGAATTGCCGACGGATACCGCCGCCGCGAGCCGTTCCGGAGAGCGATTCGCCACCGATACCGCTGCACCCGCTCGCACCATCGCGACGATGATTGCACGAGCGGTGGCACCTGCACCGATGACCCCCACTCGCGATAAGTCGGCATCCACGCCGCACAGAGCATCGACGCAGCCGACTCCGTCGGTGTTGTATCCGACGAGACGGTCATCGTGCGTTCGAACGACCGTGTTGACTGCGCCAACCAAAGCGGCCTCGGGGTCGAGGTCGTCGAGCGCCGATGACACCAGTTCCTTGTGCGGCATCGTGACGGAAAGTCCGGCAATCCCAAGGACACGCATCGCGTCGATGGCGGCAGTTGCGTTCCGCGGATCCACCTCGAAGGCGCCATACAGCCAGTCATGTCCGCCCGCTGCAAAGGCCGCGTTGTGGATGACCGGGGAGAGACTGTGTCGCACCGGGCTACCGATCACCGCCGCGAGACGGGTACGCGCCGTGGGGGTCACCACGCCCGAGCCCTCGACGACGCGATCACGGCAGGACACCCGCGGCCTGCGCCGCCGCCACGTTGCGTTCATGCAATCGATACGTCGTCGCGAACGCGTGGTTTCCCTCGCCATCGGCGAGCACGTAGAACAACACGCGACACGGCTCGGCTTTTTCCTTCTTGTTGCGCGCCGAGCACAGTGGATCGTCTTCGGCCGGGTCGTCGCCGGGATTCATCGCGGCAATCAACGATGCTTCCCCGGGATTGGCGATCGGAGTCGGTGGCAGGCCCTTGCGAAGGTACACGTTGTACGGCGAGTCAGCGTCGCGCAGGTCGGCGAAGGATGCGCCTTCTGGTGCCTGGTAGTAGAGCGCGGCATCGACCTGCAATTCCATGTCGAGTTCCAGCCGGTTGTGTATGACACGGGAGACGATGGCCCGCTCCTCGGCAACCTTGACTTCCTTCTCGATGAGGGAGGCGATGATGAGAATCTCGTACGGGGTTCTTCCGAGTCGTTGCGCGGCCGACTCGATGTCGTTGGCGAGTGCTCGAGTTCGCATCTCCTCGATCATTCTCCCCAACACGTCCGCCTCCGACTCGTACGAGGCGATCCGGTACATGGCCGGAAACAACAGACCCTCGAACGAGGTGATGCCGTCCGGACGGAACGAGGCTGCGAGTGAACCCGATTTGAGCGCGGCGTCAACGTCGGTTGCGGTGAACCCGGGAACATCTCGCTCGAGGCGAGCGGCGAATTGGGCGACGGTAAATCCCTCGGGAAAGACCACTTCCACCTCGGTGACTTGATTGTCCGCGGGGACACTCGCGTCATCCTGTGCGCCGACTTGATCGGCGAGGTCGCGAACCTGCCAACCGGCCCAGGCCACGAAGAGCAGGGCGAATGCTCCGAGACCGAGCAGGATCTCCCGCGACCAACGACGCAGGTCAGGAATCATTCCATCGGCCTCCGCTGGGTCGGTGGGCCTCACCGCATCCCACGGATCGTCGTTCCATGGGTCCGCCGAGTCGTTCATCGTGCGTCCATTCTGCGCTGATGTCGCCGATGGTCGAGGAATGCCTGGAGCATGACGGCTGCAGCCACCTTGTCGACGACACGCCGGCGGGCATCGGCCCGCATCTCCATCTCCCGCAAGGATCGGTCGGCGGTAACGGTGGTCAAGCGCTCGTCATGGACGTGTATTGGTATCCGTAGGGCACCGCGGAGTTGTTCCGCCTCCTGCATCGCGCTCTGTGCGGCTTGTGTCGACGTCCCACGAAGACTGAGTGGGAGTCCGACGACGACGGCCTCCACTTCGTACTCGACGACGAGTTTGGCGATGTTGGCATGGTCGTCGGCGCGCGTCGCTCCACGCGCGACCACGGTAAGTGGCGTCGCCACGAGTTCGTCCGGATCACACAACGCCACTCCGATTCGTTTCGATCCGAGATCGAGTCCGAGGCAACGCATCACTTCGCGAGCCGCGCCGCGTTCACCGCCTTGGTGGCGATCGCCAACGCTTCGTCCAAGGCGGCCACGTTCTTGCCGCCAGCGGTCGCGATGTCGCCCTTGCCGCCACCGCCGCCACCCACGTGACGTGCGGCGTCCTTGATCAATTCACCGGCCTTGAATCCGCTCGTAGCCGCCACGGCGGCAACGAGGGCCACGCCTCCGGTGTCGGACACGCCGCCGAGCACGACGGCTTCGATCCCCTGCTTTGCACGAATGGCGATCGCGAGATCGCGAAGCTCGGCCGGCGAGAGTCCGTCGACTCGTGTAACGACGGTTCCCTCGACTGCGTCGGCCGCCATCGAGTCGGCCCGTGCCGTGACGTTCGCCGACCGCAGTCGTTTGACTTCGTCGTTGAGCGCCTTCGCCGAGTCGATCGCCCGTTCGGCGGCAGCGACGAGTTCGTCCGGTTTCGCCGACAGCACCTCCGCTGCACGTGTCACCGTGTCGGCGAGGTCGAGAAGGTGACGCACGGCGTTGAGACCGGTCACCGCCTCGATGCGACGCAGGTTCGAACCGATCGATCCCTCGCTGACCACCTTGATCGGTCCGATGTCTCCCGTTGCCGAAACATGCGTACCGCCGCACAACTCGAGCGAGCTGCCCGCTTCGAGAACTCGCACGACGTCACCGTACTTGTCGCCGAAGAAGGCAATGGCCCCCTTTGCCGTCGCCGCCTGCTTGGTCATCTCACTCGCCGAGACGGCACTGTTGGCGATCACTTCCCCGTTGGCGAGCTGCTCGATGCGGCGAATCTCCGCCGGTGTGACGGCCCCGTAGTGACTGAAGTCGAAACGCAATCGATCGGGCGCCACCAGCGATCCCGCCTGCTTGACGTGTTCACCCAGCACCTCGCGCAGGGCCCAATGCAGGATGTGGGTCGCCGTGTGGTTGCGTCGCGTGGCGGCCCGCCCCAGCGAATCGATCGTCGCGCGCACCGACACGCCTTCGGCGAACGAACCGCGAGTGACGCGAACGAGGTGGCGCCGCAGTCCCGGTGCCGCGAACGTGGTGTCGATGACTTCGGCGACCGAATTGGGCGCACCTTGCGGAGTTCCAGCCGCGGTGACGGTGCCGGTGTCCCCCACTTGACCGCCGCTTTCTGCATAGAACGGTGTGACGTCGAGGTACAACTCGTACACGGCCGATCCGTCCTCGTGATCGAACGGGCCGAGGATCGCCAGAACCCGAGAGTCGGCGGAGTCCTTCTCGTACCCGACAAAGACCGTTGGACCGTGTTGATCAACGAGACGTTTGTAGGTCGCCACGCGGGTCGGGTCGGCCACCTCACCCTTGCGGGCATTCTTCGCACGCTCGCGCTGTTGGGTCATCTCCCGCTCGAAACCAGGGATGTCGACGTCCACACCACGCTCCGACGCGATCTCCTGGGTCAGCTCGAGCGGGAACCCGTAGGTGTCGTGGAGCGCGAACGCCGACGCGCCCGAGATGGGTTTCGACGTCCCCGAGAACTCGTCCTCGAGGATGGCCAGTCCCGTTCGCAGCGTGGATCGAAACTTCTCTTCCTCGCGGGTGATCACCCCGAGGATGAAATCGCCGCTCGTCGCCAGTTCCGGATATGCGCCCTTCATGATCTGGAGCGATGTTTCCACCAGTGACGGCATCACCAACTTTTCACAGCCGAGCAAATACGCATGGCGTACTGCTCGTCGGATGATCCGACGCAAGACGTAGCCGCGACCCTCGTTGGACGGGAACACGCCGTCGTTGATCATCATCATCGAAGACCGGGCGTGTTCGGCGAGCACCCTCAAACTGAAACTCGGGCGGTGGTCGTAGTCGCCGACTCGGTACTCGGCACCGGTCACACGACGTCCAACGTCGATCAGCGGCGAGAGGAGGTCGGTTTCCCACACCGAGTCGACACCTTGTACGAGCGTGAGGATGCGCTCGAAACCGGCGCCGGTGTCGATCGACGGACGCGGAAGCCGGGTTCGCGAGCCGTCCTTGGCTTGGTTGTACTGCATGAAGACGAGGTTCCAGAATTCAA
>SXPW01000158.1 GCA_005793785.1 Actinomycetota bacterium
GCGAGGTGGTCTACGACCGAACGGCGAAGCCCGGAGTGGCGAACCTGCTCGACATCCTCGCGGCTGCGACGAACACCACGCCCGAGAAGGCGGCCGAATCGTTCACCCAGTACGGTGCGCTGAAGTCGGCCACCGGCGCCGCAGTGGTGGAGATGCTCTCGCCCATTCGGAAGCGTTTCCTCGAACTGATGAACGATCGTGCAGAGCTCGCGAGATTGATTCGGCGCGGCGACGAGCGAGCCGAGGCGGTGGCCAGCGCCACACTCGCCCGCGCCCATCGGGCCATCGGAGTACTTCCCCGCTAGTCGGGACTAGATCGTGTCGGCACGGCGCAATGCCGTTCGCCAGCCCATGAATTCGTCATCGGCTGCACCGTCCGCGAGCAGTGCGACGGTTCGCGCATCGCTGTCGGCGAGACGCAACAATTCCGCACCCCGCCGTTCGTGGGCGTGGTAGCGACGAAAACCCTCCGTCCGAGGTCCGACGATGGTGGCGATGACCCGCGCGGCAGTACCCAAGGTCGATTCCACCTTCCCGATGTCGTGCAAGAGTGCCGCGCGTCGCGCGAACGTCGGCGCACCGGGAGCAAAGTCATCGAACCGCCGCAACACGTGCAGTGCGTGACGCTGATCGGCCACCGAAAGCCGTCGGAAGAGCTCGTACTCAGCACCGAGGAGCACCGCCGCCACTGCGCGTTGTTCGTCGGGCACGAGCGCCGTCGCCGTGATGCTCCCGACGAATCGCTTCGTCAGGTGCCAGATCCGCACGGTCCGCTTCATCGACGAATCGCCCTCGGATGCGACTCGCGGTACACGCTCACGAGGAGTTCGTCATCGACCTTCGTGTACACCTGGGTCGTGCTCACCGATGCATGCCCGAGCAATTCCTGCACGACGCGCAAGTCGGCGCCGTGAACCAACATGTGCGTGGCACACGAGTGACGCAGGGTGTGGGGCGAGACATCATCCTTGATTCCGGCCAGCGCCGCATACTTGCGCACGATGTGGAATGCCGCCTGGCGCGTCAGTCGCGTGCCGCGCACGCCGAGGAACACCGCATCCGCGTGATCGCGGGTCCGCCAACGTTCGGGCACCAACATGCCTCGCCCGCCCTCGTCGAGATAATCCCGTAAAGCCGCATTGGCACTGCGACCGAACGGCACGATTCGTTCCTTGCTTCCCTTGCCCATCAGCCGCACGAGCGAGTCATCCATGTCCAGATCGCCGAGCGACATTCCGCACGCCTCGGAGATGCGCGCACCTGTGGCGTACAGGAACTCCACCAAGGCGCGGTCACGACGGGCGAACGAGTCGTCGCCGGTGATCGAGGCGATGAGCCGACTTACGTCGTCCTCGGGCAGCGGATGTGGCAACCCACTCGGCACCTTCACACCGTCGACCAGTCCGGCCGGATCGTCCGCACGCTCCCCCTCCACCACGAGGTACTTGTGCAGCATCCTCACCGCGGCGAACTGCCGTGCCACCGATCGCGGAGCCTTGCCGTGCTTGCGGAGAAATTGTACGAACGCCTCCACGTCGGCGCTCGTCGCCGTGAGTGCGGAGCGACCACGTGTCTGCAACCACTCCTCGTACGCTTGCAAGTCGCTACGGTACGCCTCGATCGTCTTGCCGGCCCGACCTTGCTCGATCTGCAACCACGCAAGGAAGCGCTCGGCGGCGGCGAGTGTCATGGTTTTCGTTCGAGTGTCACGGTGTCAACTTGCCCTCAACAGGCGCTCGGTGAGGAGCAAGCCGATCACCGTCTTGGCGTCGTCGATTCGACCGTCGGACACCATCACGAGTGCTTCGTTCAGGGGCACGCGCTCGACGGTCATGTGTTGTTCCTCCGGACCGTGTCGATCCACGTCGACCTCGCGGAGATTCCGTGCCAGGAAGATCTCCACCTGCGAATCGGAGATTCCGGGTGCCGACACGTGTCGCCCGAGTCGGACCCAGGATTCGGCAACGAGACCCACCTCCTCCTGCAATTCGCGCCGGGCGGTCACCAACGGCTCCTCCCCCTCGACGTCGCGCATTCCCGCCGGGAGCTCGAGAGTCAGTCGGTGGAGCGCCGGTCGATATTGACGCACCAACACGACGGTCGCTTCGTCGCGTGGCACCGTGTCGGGTCCACGTGGACCTGTCTCGTGCAACGCCACGACACCGACGGCACCCGGCGAGGTCACGAAACTGCGCGTGAACGACTGACCGAGCGGATCGGTGAACTCACCACGCACCAACTCCCACATGGCCCAGCGATGCACCGTCGTGACGGGTGAAGCGACGAATCCCCCGACGGGGTCGCTCGTTCGTTCGGGCATCGTGCCGCGCGTTACCGCGCGTGCTCCACCGAACCGCCGCGCTTGGCTCGCTGCGCCAGTGCCGCTCCGATCAATTCACGAAAAAGCGGATGCGGTCGATCCGGACGACTCTTGAATTCGGGATGCGCTTGCGTACCGACCCAGAACGGATGGTCGCTCAGTTCGATGAACTCGACCAGACGTTTGTCGGGTGACGTTCCGCTGCAGATGAAACCCGCCTCTTCGAACCGCGCACGGAACGACGAATTGAACTCGTACCGGTGACGATGACGTTCGCTCACCACCGGCTCGTCGTAGGCCTTCGCCACCTTGGTGCCGGGCTGGAGGACGGCGTAGTAGGCACCGAGACGCATCGTGCCACCCTTGTCCGTCACCTCTCGCTGATCGTGCATGAGATCGATGACGGGATACGGCGTCGCAGGATTGAACTCGGTCGAGTTCGCGTCGGCGAGACCGAGCACGTGTCGGGCGAATTCCACCGTCATGACCTGCATTCCGAGGCACAAGCCCAGGCACGGCACACGGTGCTCGCGCGCGAATTCTGCGGCCCGAATCTTGCCCTCCACTCCACGCGGACCGAAGCCCCCTGGAATCACGATGCCGTCGAGGCTGGTCATCCGGTCGTCGGCGAGGAGACCCTCGACCTCCTCCGCTTGCACCCACACGATCTCCACCTTCGCACCGTGGTGGAATCCTGCGTGACGCAACGACTCCGCAACCGAGAGGTAGGCATCGTGGAGGTCGACGTACTTGCCGATCAGACCGATTCGGACCGGAGTGGTGGCCGCTTCGACTCGCGCGACGAGGTTCCGCCAAGGAGTCAAATCGATGTCGCGCTCGATTCGTAGCGTCTCGCACACCACGGTGTCGAGACCCTCGTCGTGGAGGATCAGCGGGAGTTCGTAGATGTTCCCGACGTCGGCGGCGTTGATCACGTTGCGAACCGGCACGTCGCACTGGCCGGAAATCTTGCGCTTCAATCCGTCGGACAACGGTTGATCGCTCCGACACACGATGACGTCGGGCTGGATGCCACGACTACGCAATTCGGTGACGCTGTGCTGGGTTGGTTTGGTCTTTTGTTCTCCGCTCGGACCGATGAACGGCACCAGTGTGACGTGGACGTAACAGACGTTGTCGCGACCAACTTCGTTTCGCCACTGGCGGATGGACTCGAGGAACGGAAGGATCTCGATGTCGCCGACGGTGCCGCCAACTTCGGTGATGACGACGTCGACGTCGTCGGTGGTGATTCGTTGCACGCGTCGCTTGATCTCGTCGGTCACATGGGGAATCACCTGCACGGTGCGTCCGAGGTAGTCGCCGCGCCGTTCGGCGGCCAATACGGCCTGATA
>SXPW01000159.1 GCA_005793785.1 Actinomycetota bacterium
ATCGTGACCTTCCGTCTCCCACTCGTCGTTCGTTCCGACGACGACGACGGCAGCGTCTGCATTCGCAGCACTACGTACCGCCAACTCGAATTCCTCTGGATCCTCCGGCGAACGCACACCGATACGAATGGCGCTGAACCCTGCGCGAGTGCGCATGCGTGCCTCGAACTTGACGGCGATTCCCCGTTGCATCGGGATGCCGTACACCTGTTCTTCGCTGCCGAAACCGAAGTATTCGCGTCCGCGCGGGAGCACTCCGAGTTGATCGTCAACGATGGTTTCTCCGTTCACGGCGAGCATGCCCGTTCCCGTGAGCACCAGTGATACGTCGTGCGTACCGTCAACCTCGGGCACGTACACACCAGAGATCACCACCGTGAAATCAAACGGGTCGACACCCGGAGGTGCCGAACCAAAGAACGCCAGCACCGATCGTTCGACGATCGTCGTATGACGAGGCGCGCTGTGCACTTCGTCGCGGTCGTAGTAGTCGACGCGCCAACCCGCGGCACCATCAGGCGTACGAAGCTGCGACGAATCGACGACCGGCGCAAGTTTGTCGATCGTGGTACCTCGATGCCAGGCAACGACGTCGGCTCCGTACCGAGCGAGCAAGCCATCGAGAATGGTGCTGGTTCGAATCGCCTGCAGACTCGATGACCCTCCACCCTGGGTTCGCGTCGCGCGCGCATTGGGCCCGATGACGGCGATGGATCGAACACTGCCCGGCACCAACGGCAATGCCCGCATGCCACCCGACACCCGAAGGATCTCGTTTCGTACCATCACCGTGCCGCCCACGGCCGCCCGCTTCACGATTGCTCGCTCATTCGGATCGTCAACGGTGAGTTCGGTCGAGGAATCAGGACGTTCGTCGGCCCTGGTTCGTTCGATCAGTCGCAACACCGACTCGACACGGCGATCAATCTCCGATTCCGCGATCTGTCCCTGCTCCACGGCGGCGAGCAACTTCTTGCCGTAGATCGTGGACGGCCCGGGCATCGGAACATCCAGTCCCGCACGAATCGACTCCACCGTGTCGTGGGCGCCAAACCAGTCGGAGACGACGAAGCCGTCGAATCCCCAATCGACCCGCAAAATTTCGTGCAACAGTTCGCGATTGTTCGCGGCATGGCTCCCGTTCAACTTGTTGTAACTGCTCATGATTCCCCACGCGCTCGCGTCGATGACGGTTGCCTCGAACGGTCGCAGGTAGAACTCACGCAAGGTGACTTCGTCCACCTGTGCGTCGACGGTCATCCGCTCGATCTCGGTGTCGTTGGCTACGAAGTGCTTCACCGTCACGGCAACTTCCTGCGACTGCACACCGCGGACGATCGCGACGGCGATTCGCGCCGTGAGTTCCGGATCCTCGCTCAGGCATTCGAACGTTCGACCACCAATCGGGGTGCGGTGTAGGTTCACGGTCGGCGCAAGCAGCACATGCACCGCCTTGCGGCGGGCCTCGCGACCGAGCAACACGCCGAGTTGCGAGGCGAGATCCACGTCCCAGGAAGCCCCGACGACGATCGACGTCGGAATGTTCAGTCCGGGTGTCCGTGTGGAACCAAGCGATTCCCCGCGAACGCCATTCGGACCATCCGACATCTTGATTGCGGGAATGCCGATTCGCGGAATCGCATGCGTTCGCCACGTCGACGCGCCACCGAGGAGCCGACACTTCTCCTCCAATGTGAGCGTCGCGAGACGGCGGGCGATTCGCTGCTCGTTCACTTGCGGTTCCACGGGACACGAACGCAATCCGTCACATCTGCGACGATAGACCAAATTGCCTCCTTAGAATTTGGTTATGTCGGTGCCAACCAACACGATGCATGACCTGTTGGCGCGAGCGCCGAAGGCCCTGCTGCACGACCATCTCGACGGCGGTCTACGACCCACCACCGTCATCGAACTGGCGAGTGAATACGGCTACAAGAACCTCCCGACGACGGACGTGGCCGACCTACAGAAATGGTTCCACCGTGGCGCCAAACGCAACGACCTCGTGCTGTACCTGGAGACATTCGCCCACACCGTCGGCGTGATGCAACATCGCGATGCCATCGAGCGTGTGGCGTTCGAATGCGCACAGGATCTCGCGGCCGACAACGTGGTGTACGCAGAGGTGCGCTTCGCTCCGGAATTGAATACCGAGGCAGGTTTGACCCTCGACGAAGTGGTCCGCGCCGTTTTGCAGGGATTCCGACGAGGCGCCGCTGGCACAGACCTCACGATCTACACCATCTTGTGCGCGATGAGAACGGCGGCGCGCAGTTCGGAGATTGCTCAACTCGCCGTCAAGTTTCGCGACGAGGGTGTGGTGGGATTCGACATCGCCGGAGCCGAAGCAGGCCACCCACCGACGCGACACCTCGATGCATTCCAGTTGGTGCAGCGTGAGAACTTCCACTCCACCATCCACGCCGGAGAAGCATTCGGTTTGCCGTCGATCTGGGAGGCACTGCAATTCTGCGGTGCCGAGCGCCTCGGACACGGTGTCCGCATCGTGGACGACATCACGGGCGAACGTGGTAGTGAGCAACTTGGTCGACTGGCTGAATTCGTTCGCGATCGTCGTATTCCGCTCGAGTTATGCCCGACCTCGAACGTCAACACCGGAGTCTGCAAATCGATCGCCGAGCACCCCATCGGAATGTTGCGCCGCCTCCGCTTCCGCGTGACGCTCAATACCGACAACCGTTTGATGAGCAATACCTCGATGACGCGCGAGTTCACCCAGTGTGCGGACGCCTTCGGTTGGACCCTCGACGACTTCCAATGGATCACCGTCAATTCGGTGAAGAGCGCCTTCGCCCACTTCGAGGAACGCCTACGAATCATCAACGGGGTCATCAAACCCCGCTATGCCGACCTCCGCTCTTCCCTCGCCACGAGCTGACACAGGGGTCCCCAACTAGCGTCGGGGCGATGGGCAACGCCACGCCGTCGAGCAAGCACGCCGAACTCGCCGAACGGATCATCTCCCGACAAATCGGTGCATCGGCACCCGCAGTGTCTCCCGACGGCAAGCACGTCGCGTACGTGGTGACGAGAGTCGACCAGAAGGCGAACACCTATCGCTCGCAAGTATGGGTCGCCGCCGCCGATGGCTCGACTCCCCCACGTCCACTGACGGCCGGCGAAAAACGCGATGGCAATCCGAGTTGGTCACCTGATGGCAGTTGGCTTGCCTTCACGAGTGGCCGAAGCGAAAAGAAGGGTGAGACCACCCTCTGCATCATCCCGATGGGACCGAGCGGTGAGATCCGCACCATCGCCACGATGCCCGACGGCGTCGGGTCCACCACCTG
>SXPW01000021.1 GCA_005793785.1 Actinomycetota bacterium
GATCATCCACACGGGCAGATCTACGCCTTCGATCACGTTCCCGAGCGCCCGCAACGCCGTCTCTCTGCGGGCTGGAAACCCGATCCGGCGATGGATCGCCTCATCGTCGAACGCAATGGATGGGCGGCAACCGTCCCCATTGCCTCGCCGTATCCGCTCGCAATCGAGATTGCGCCGAATGCACGACGCCCCGACCTTGCATCCCTCGACAAACTCGAGCGTCATCATTTTGGAGACCTGTTGCAGGACGTACTCAGGCGGATCGAACGGCTCTATGGCGGACCTACACCAACGATGATGTGGTTCAATCAACGACCGACCGTCGACGTTGAGCACGCACGCGACATCGACGGTTGCGCCGACGCGTGGTTCAACGTGGAAATCGTGTCGCCGTGGCGCGCGCCGCAGGTGATGCGCTATATCGCGGCCGCCGAGGTGGCGACGAGCGAATACTTCATTCCGGTCGTTCCGGAGCATCTGGCGAGCCAGTTGCGCGAATTGGCGTAGTTGCCACCATCCCCTCGCTTCGTGGATCAACCCGAAGAGCGCCACGCCGCCACGCGACGAGAAGCCATGCCGCCGATACGACGAACACCAGGAGCGACGTCCATTGATTGAGACGTAGTCCACCGGCATCCTTCGCCGCATCGATGCGGAGACCTTCGACGAAGAATCGGACGAACGAATACCCGAGGGTGTAACAAAGGAACAACCTTCCGGGACGTAACGCGACGCGGCGATCGAGTCGCAACAATGCGACGCAAAGTACGAGGTTGCCCAACGACTCATAGAGAAAGGTGGGATGAAACAGCGTCCCGATTTCGAATCCGTCTGGCAGGTGACGTTCATCGATTTCCAACCCCCACGGCAAGGTGGTGGCTCGACCGAACAATTCCTGGTTGAACCAATTCCCCCAGCGACCGATTGCCTGTGCGAGTGGCAAGGCGGGAGCCACTGCGGTGAGGGCGTTCGCCACGCCGATTCCACGACGTTCGGCCAACCATACGCCGACCAACACTCCGACCAACACTCCACCCCAGATTCCGAGGCCGCCCTTCCAAATTTTCACGATGTCGACGAGTCGACCGTCGAATCGTTCCCAATCGGTGACCACGTGGTAGAGACGCGCTCCAATCACACCCGCTGGAACGGCGAGCATGGCGATGGCACTTGCGTCGTCGCTCGTGCCGGTGCCGTGCGATGCGAGTCGCTTCCCCATCAACCATGTTCCGGCGATGGCCCCGAGCGCGATCATCAGTCCGTAGGCGTTCAATTTCAACGGCCCCAACTCCAGCGAGCCGGCAGACGGACTCGGCAACGAGGCGAGCCAGTTCATGAAACCCACGCTAGGTTCACGAAGCGTGTCGGGCCGTTCACTGAGGTTCGAGTGGTCGGCACTTGCGGGTATCACCGCAATCGTTGCGCTGCTGCCGGCATGGCTGATCACCATCAGCGTCCTGTGGTTGCCGTTTTGGCGCTTTGGAGCGGTCAACTATTGGCTGTTCGTTGGTGCATTCTTCGCCTTGTTCATCGTGCTCTTCTCCCGGTCGGTGCAACGATTTGTGCTCATGGGGTTGATCGGTGCCAGAGCACCCACCGCACGTGAGGCGGCGCTCCTCGACACTGCGTGGCGAAGGATTCTGCGACGCAACGACCTCGAGCATCGCCGCTTCGTTCTCGCGGTGGTCGAGAGTGACGAACTCAATGCATTCGCTTGTGGTGGTCACCTCGTAGTGGTGTCGTCGTCGGCAATCGCCACGCTCGGTGAAGAGGAACTGTCGGGCGTGCTGGCCCACGAACTGAGTCACCACCTCGGTCTGCACACCGTCGCGCTCACCGTCACCCAATGGATGATCCTTCCCATCACCATGCTCACCAGGATCGGCATGTCGTTACGCGCGATCGCCGAGACTGCAACGGTGAAGTTTGCCCGTCGGATTCCCGTACTCCACGCGCTCGGACTCTTCGTTGCGGCATTCCTTCACGTCGCTTCGTGGTTGCTCATGCTGAACGTCTCGCTGGCGACATTGCTGGGCAACGCCGCAAGCCGTGCGAGCGAGTACCACGCAGATCGTCGTGCCGCACAACTCGGCTTCGGTACCCAACTACTCTCCGCATTGCGCAGCTCGTTGGACACGGAGTCCTCGACCAGTCGTGACAGCGTATGGGCGCGAACCTTCGCGTCACATCCGCCGATGAGACTGCGTGTCAACAGATTGGCTGCCTACCTCCGCGGACATCGCCCACAGTGAGACGAGTCATCTCCGCCTCATCGCCGCCACTGTTGGCACTACTCGGAGGCGTTCTCGTCGCAATCGGTATCCCACCCCTCGCCATCTGGCCCTCGATGATGTTGGGAATTGCTTGCTACGTCATCGCTACACAAAGTGCAACACCCTCGAACCGTCGTTCGTTCGTTCTCGGCGCGTGCTTTGCCTGGGGCTGGTTCGCGCCGGGACTCGGCTGGATGTGGCACCTGGTTCCAGGTGGCTTCGTGATCGCGCCGCTCATCTTTGCAGTGATGCACGGCATCGCCGCGATCATTGCTCACCACGTTGCGCCGCGGGCAACTACGACGCTCACCCAGCGCATCGTTGCGCTGGCACTCGCACACACCCTGGCGGAGTGTCTGCGCTTCGTCGCTCCGTTCGGTGGGGTTCCCCTCGCCAACCTGGCATTGGGAATCGCCGACACTCGCCTGGCGTCACCGGTACGCATCGTTGGTCCACTCGGGGTCTCACTCTGGATATTCCTCACGGCCGGTGCCGCCGCCGAACTCTGGATTCACCGACGAACGTTCGGCTGGCGCACGCGTCGCGGTGCGTTCGGTGTGCTTGGCGTTCTTGCCGTTGCGCAGATTGCCGGTCTCATCGCACCTTCGGGAACCGGAACGGGCGATTCACTGCGAATCGCCGCCATTCAGGGTGGCGGACCACAGGGCGTTCTGGCGATCTACAGCGATCCGCGCGCGGTCACCGAACGGCACCTCTCGGCCACCCGACTCGTGGAGGACGGCGCAACGGTGGCGGCGCAAGTCGATCTGGTGCTGTGGCCGGAGAACACCGTCGATGTCAATGACCTCTCCACCAGCCGCGTGTTGGATGAAATCGCGCAAGAGGCTCGACGCATCGGTGCGCCAATCGCCGTCGGTGTCACGGAGGACGCCGGAGCCAATTTCACCAACGCCCACGTCGTGGTGGATGCCAGCGGCAACGAGCTCAGCAGATACGACAAGGTTCGTCGCGTACCGTACGGCGAATACGTTCCACTTCGTGGCGTGCTTCGCACCCTCGGGGCGCCGGTCGACCGAATCCCGCGCGATGCGGTAGCGGGAACGACGCCCGCAATCATCCGAGTGCCGAAGGAATCGGACACCGTTCCCCTTGCCGTCGCCATCTCATGGGAGGTGTTCTTCTCTGGTCGAGTGGCCGACGGTGTGAATGCGGGCGGTCGAGTGGTGTTGAATCCCACCAACGGCTCCAGCTACACCGGCGAGATCCTCCAGCAACAACAAGTCGCAACGTCGCAACTTCGGGCACTGGAATCGGGTCGTTGGGTCGTGCAAGCCGCCACCACCGGGTACAGCATGTTCGTCGATCACGACGGTCACGTACTCGACATCATCCCCATCGGCAAGCAAGGCGCGATCATTCGTGACGTTCCCTTGCGGACTGGTCGCACCATCTATTCACACCTCGGCGATGATCTCGTGACACTCGCGCTCGTAGTGGCCCTACTCGCGTGTGCTTGGCGTTTTCGCAAGAAGTCGGAGGCGCTCGCATGAGCAGCGAGATTCGTCTCGGTGACGGCACCTTCGGCTGCTCGGTCAATGCCGTGCACGGCGCCCGGCTGTCGTCGCTACGGAGCGGTGCGCGTGAACGGCTCGTGACGTTCACCAGGCACGCACCAGCGACATCCTGGGGTGCCTTCCCGATGGTGCCATTCGCCGGGAGGGTTCGCCACGGCACCTTCGAACACGGTGCAGTTTCTCATCACCTCCCACGCAATTCCGGTCCTCATTCGATACATGGCACGGTGTTCGACACATCGTGGACGATCGTCGAACGGTCGCCCTTCCACGTCCTCTTCGTCACCCCACTCGGCAAGCATTGGCCGTTCGCCGGATCGGTGACGCACGAGGTCAGCATCGATCGCGCCGAGCGGAGCATCACCTGCATCCTCACCGTCAGCACCACTTCCGCAAGCATGCCGGCGCAAGTTGGTTGGCACCCGTGGTTCCTGCGTCCCGCGACGCTCGACTTCGACTTCGCGAACATGTACGTCCGCGACACGGAACACATTCCCGAAGGTCGGCTCGTTACGCCACCACCCGGTCCGTACGACGATTGCTTCACCGGGTCCCGCCGACACCCGTCGGTGCGGTTCGACGACGGATCGCGAATCATCCTCGAGAGCGACTGCGATCACTGGGTGGTCTATGACATGCCGAAGCATGCGATCTGCCTCGAGCCGCAATCGGGCCCACCGAATGGATTCACGCTGGCTCCGCACGTCATCACGCCGTCGTCACCACTGCAACGCACGCTGAAATTGATCGCTCGATAACTTCGCAGCGATAGCGTCATCGTGCATGTTCGGCGGCGGCGTGCAACGCGAACTTGATCGCCTGCGTGAGGGTCCACTTCGACTTGCGTACCTCACCTACCGCGGCAAACCGCACGTCGGTGGTCAGGGCGTGTACACCCGCCATCTCACAAAGGCACTTGCCGATCTCGGACATCACGTCGAGGTGTACGGCGGACAGCCATACCCCGTGCTGGACCCACGCATCGCCCTGCACAAGTTGCCCAGTCTCGACATCTTCAACGATCAATACCCGGGGCGATTCCCCGCGTATTGGGAACTGAACGATTGGCCGAACGCGCTCGAAGCGCTGTACTTCCTGAAGGGCACGTTCGGCGAACCGCTCACGTTCAGCCTGCGCGCGTACCGGGCACTTCGCGAACGAGTCGCAGACTTCGACTTGGTCCACGACAACCAGTGTCTGGGCAAGCACATCCTGTCCATCGAGAAACTGATCCCCACCATCGTCACCCTGCACCATCCCATCACCAAGGATCGCAAGTTGGAGATGGAACACACCAAGACCCGCTGGAAGCGATACGGAATCTCGCGTTGGTACTCGTTCGTGAAGATGCAGGGCAAGGTCGCGAGCCGACTACCGCGCATCGTCGTAGTGAGCGAAAACTCCATCAACGACATTCACACCGACATGAAGGTGCCGCTCGATCGAATGCGATTGGTTCCCGTGGGTGTCGACCCCGACCTGTTCACACCACTGCCGCACGTTGCGCGCAAGCCACACCATCTCATCACCACCGCGTCGGCCGACGTGGCGCTCAAGGGACTGTCGTACCTGTTGGAAGCAGTGGCCAAATTGCGCACGGAGCGCGACGTCCACCTGACGATCATCGGAAGGCCACGTGCGGGCGCGAGTGCCGATCTCATCGAGTCACTCGGTCTCGCTGATTGCATCACCTACGTCTCGGGTGTGAGCGACGAACGAATCGTCGAGTTGTACGCGGAGAGCACCCTGGCGATCGTCCCGAGTCTCTACGAGGGATTCAGCCTTCCTTCCATCGAAGCGATGAGCACGGGCATCTGCCTCGTCGCCACCACCGGAGGAGCCCTTCCGGAAGTGACCGGACGGGACGGCGAGACCGTGCTCTCATGTCCACCGGGCGATGCCGAGGCGCTTGCCGCGACGATTCGCCGCGGGCTCGATGACCGTTCGTTGCGGGAGAAGATCGGACTCGCGGGACGAACCCGGGTGGTGGAGCGATGGTCATGGCGTCATTGCGCGTCGCTCACCGTCGATCAGTACCGCGAAGTACTCGCGATGCCCCACAACGTTGAAAAGGTTCGTCGACGGCTCGAACTCGCGGTTCGGTAGTTCGAAACATGCTGACCATCCGCTTCGACCGCCTTCCCATCACCGAGGGAACGCTGTTTCTCGATGCCGGGGCAGGATTCGGCCGACATGCCTATGAAGCGGCGCGACGAGGGGCGACCGTCGTTGCGCTCGACTACGGACACGACGAGGTCACCGCAACTCGCAACACCTTCGCCGCGATGGCGATGGCCAACGAAATCGATCCACGTCGCTTCGGCGGGGCGATTCGCGGTGATGCGACGTGTTTGCCGTTCGCGGATGCATCGTTCGATTGCGTCGTCACCAGTGAGGTGCTCGAACACATCCACGATGATGTCGCTGCACTTTGCGAACTGGCGAGAGTGCTCAAGCCGGGGGGAACCTTTGCGGCCACCGTTCCTTCGTATTTTCCCGAGAAGGTCAATTGGACCCTGTCGGAGGAATACCACGCACCGTTCGTGCCGGGAGGACACGTCAGGATCTACAGGGCGCAAGAACTTCGGGAGAAGATCTCTGCGAGCGCCCTTCGGATCACCGGCCAACACCGCGCGCATGGACTGCACTCTCCGTACTGGTGGTTGCGTTGCGCGGTCGGACCGGCGCGCGAGGACCATCGACTCGTCAATCGCTACAAGAAATTGCTGGAGTGGGACATCGTGTCCTCACCCTTCATCACACGGGCGCTCGACTCCGTGCTCAGCCCATGGCTCGGAAAGTCCTTCGTGGTGTACGCGAACAAGCCGGTGTCGACGGCGATTCATGCGCATCGCGGCGGCCCAACCGTCTCGGGTGCGCGGCTCCCTCGCGTCGACGAACTGCGAACGACCGCACAGTGGATTGCCTCGCTGCAAACCCCCACCGGGATGATTCCGTGGTTCGCGGGTGGCCATTGCGACCCTTGGAACCATGTAGAAACGGCGATGGCACTCGATGTCATGGGGCTCCATGCAGAGGCACGGCGCGCCTACGAGTGGCTCTGCGCAACACAACGTTCGGACGGTTCGTGGCACAACTACTACAACTCCGACGGCACGGTGAAGGATGCCAAACTCGATTCCAACGTCTGTGCCTACGTCGCTGCAGGAATCTGGCACCACTGGCAGTGTTCGGACGATCTCGATGCAGCCGAACGATTTTGGCCGATGGTCGAGCGAGCGATGAACTTCGTACTCAACATGCGACGCAAGGACGGCACCATCTTGTGGGCCAAGGAGGTAGGAGCCGAACCGTGGACCTATGCCCTGCTCACGGGAAGTAGTTCCATTCGGCACTCACTGCACTGTGCCGCCAATCTCGGGGCTCTGCTTGGTGAGCCACGACCCCTGTGGCGCGCGGCTGCCGATGCAATCGACGCCGTCATCAACCACTCACCACTCTCGTTCGAGCCCAAGGACCGCTGGGCGATGGACTGGTATTACCCCGTGCTCTCGGGCGCACTCATCGACGACGCGGCGAAGGTTCGTCTCCACGATTCGTGGGACACGTTCTATCTCGACGACTACGGCATTCGTTGTGTGAGTGACGAACCCTGGGTAACTGCTTCGGAAACCGCGGAGTGCGCACTCGCGTACAGCGCCGTCGGTGACCGCACCACCGCGAGCGACCTCCTTGCGCTCACGACGTTGCACCGCAACGAAGACGGCTCGTACCTCACGGGAATCGTTTACCCGCAGAAGATTGCGTTCCCTGCCAATGAGGTGAGCGCTTACACGGGAGCCGCAGTGATCCTGGCCGCGGATGCGCAGATGTCACTGTCACCTGCCCACAAACTGTTCACCCACCACTGACCCGAATCAGCCGTTACACCACGACTCGTCGCAACACGCGCAGCGAGCCGCAGTTCGACACCTCGACGAACTTGCCTGACCTCAGAGCAGGTTGGTAGATCTCGTCGTGTGGTGCCTGTCCACCATCTTCCGGCCGTTCGAACACGTCGTGCACCGCGAGCAATCCCCCGACTTCCACGTGTGGTGACCACGCTTCGTAGTCGCCACGAGCAACGTCCCGTCCATGACCGCCGTCGATGAAACAAAACGAAACTTTTTGCTTCCAGTCCTTGCCTATCGCGTGCGAGTCACCAACGCACTCGCGGACCACCCCGGTGAGGCCGGCGACCTGCATCGTCCGACGAAAGTACGGCAACGTATCGATACGGCCGTGCGCATTCACCACCTCCGGGTCGTGCCATTCCCAACCGGACTGATTTTCTTCTGAACCACCGTGATGATCCACCGCATGCAGCACCACACCGTGGTCGCGCGCAACCGCACCGAGCCAAACCGTGGAACGTCCGCAGTACGACCCGACTTCGACGATTGGCAATCCGGGAAGTGCGGCGCACGCACGTGAGGCGGCGTCGTACAGTGCGTCACCCTCGGCTTCGGGCATGAATCCCTTCGTACTGAGTGCAATCGTGCGCAGCGTGGATTCGAGCATGACTTGCCAGACGAACGCTATCCAGCGGAGTTCTGCCAACATGGAGGGGTACCCATGACGCAGCAACCACTGAAGGACCTCATCGCACTGCTTGATGTGGAGCAGATCGAAGTCAACATCTTCCGCGGACGAAGCCCCGATGAAAATCGGCAACGGGTATTCGGCGGCCAGGTCGCGGGTCAGGCGCTCGTCTCTGCGGCGCGCACCATCGACCAGGTCGGTCGCGAAGTCCACTCACTGCACGCCTACTTCGTGCGACCAGGGGATCCCAACATTCCGATCCTCTACGAGGTGGATCGACTCCGCGACGGAAAGAGTTTCTCCACTCGACGAGTCATTGCAATCCAACATGGCAAGGTGATTTTCAACCTCCAGGCGAGTTTTCATGCCGATGAAACCGGACTCGACCACCAGCTCACGATGCCCGCCGGAGTTCCCCAACCCGATTCACTGCCGGACTTCAAGACTCGAATGGCGCCGTACAAGGAGCAGCTCGGCGAGTGGTACGACCGGCCGCGACCGATCGACATTCGGTACGTCGACAACGATCCCGCAACTCGCGAGGGCAATCCCCGGCAAGGTCAACAAGTGTGGATGCGAGCCGATGGCAACTTGCCGGACGACCCGGTGCTCCATGCGTGCATCGTGACGTACGCCAGCGACATGACATTGCTCGATACTGCACTCCTCCCGCACGGCATCGGATGGACGGACGGCAAGGTGCAGATGGCCAGCCTCGATCACGCCATGTGGTTTCACCGACCCTTCCGTGCCGACGAGTGGATGCTCTACGACCAGACATCCATCTCCACGTCGAGTGCACGCGGTCTTGCCGGTGGTGCGATCTACTCGCGCGATGGCTCGTTGGTGGTGTCCGTGGTGCAAGAGGGACTCATCCGTTTGGTCGGGAAGAAGTAATCGTCGTGCCTTGGGGGGATGTGCTGCCGAAATCCCTTGACATCATCGTTCTGGTGGTGCTCGGATTCCTCGGGATGGAACTCGTCACGTACGTGGTGCATCGCTTCGTCATGCACGGTGTGTTCGAACGGCTACACCTCAGTCACCATCGCAACGCTGCGAAGGAATTCGCCTCGAAGTCGCCGGAGCCGAATGACGTGTTCCCTGTCGCATTCTCGGTCGTCGTCATCGTCGCAATGTGGGTGGGATTCAACGTGTCCGGACTCGACTGGCTCCTACCACTCTTCGTTGGGGTTACCGCCTACGGCATCGTCTACACCGTCATTCACGACGGCATCATCCACGGTCGAGTCAGATGGATGAAACACGGCAACTCGCGCATCGCATCGAGTCTTGCCATCGCCCATCGTGCGCACCACCGCGCCAACGGCGAGCCTTATGGAATGTTGTTCCCCTGGCTCACCATGTCGCGCAATGGGTCACGGCCGTCCCAGGTACCAGTCGACCAGTAGGGCTCGAAACGGGCGAACATCTCCTCGCCGTACCAATCCTCGTTGCGTGTTCGCTGCACCACGCGCGAGTGTTCGGGGCGACCGTAGGCAAATCGTTGGATCGACGCGGCGTCGCGCCAAAGACTGAAGGTTCCCAAGCGCAATACGGGTGCTTCACCGATACCCACCACGGCAAGGAGTCCTTCGCTCGCATGCAATTCGCGGTCGACTACGCGAGCGTCACGAGAAAAGGCACGCCATGCGCGTGGACGCACGTCGGCCCGAGTGATCATCGCGAGTGGAGCACCGCTCGGAGTCGTGGACGTTGACGAGACGCCTTCCAGCATGATGCGCGGAATCTCCCGACCGCGCCACGAACCGTGCCCGCCGGCACCACGCATCTTCACGTGCCAGGACTCCTTCGTGTACCGACGCCGTTCCACAATGCGGATGAATTCGTCGGCGTCGTGTTCGGAATCAAAGAGGCAAAAGAGTGCGGTCCGACCAAGTTCGGTACCCGGAGCGGTGCTGCTACCGCGTCCCGTACCGAGCACACGGAGGAACTGCAGCCCATCGGCACGGCGGTAACGCACTCGGTCGATGGCCAGTGCCTGCACCATTCCGGGCGTGCCATTCCAACGAAACAAGTGGAACGTCGCAATGGCAACCATGTCTGCCTTACAGTGTGTCTGCGTGACGGCGTGGTTCTTGGCGATACTCATCGGATATCTCGTCGGATCGATTCCCGTCGCCGACACCATTACGCGACGGGCCGGAGCCCCCGACCTGCGCGAGGTGGGCGACAAGAACCCGGGGTTCTGGAACTCGCGCACGGTTCTGACACGAAACCAGTCGCTCGCCATCTTCGTCGGCGATCTTGCCAAGGGCATCATCACTGTGGTCGTGGCGCAGGAACTCTCCACGGACTGGCGCGTGTGGTTCCTCGGTGCAGGGGCAGCGATGATCGGGCACGCATGGCCACTGTTCGCCCGTTTCCACGGTGGACGAAGCGTCCTCACGTGGGCGGGTGCCGCGATCGTGCTCAGCCCTCTGCCGGCAGCGTTCTGCGTGCTGATGATGTTGTTGTTTTGGGCTGCCACCCGCGATTTCAGTCACGGAGTGAAAATCGCCGTCATTCTCTACCCGTTTGCACAGTGGTACTCCGATGGTGCGTGGTTCGCCGCAGCAACGGGGCTCTTGATGTGCATCATCGGAATTCGTTTCGTCATGGCCTGGGGCGTCGACTCAGTACTTGCGGCCGCGCCACTCACGCGATGGCGCAACCGTACCGCGCAGCACGACTAGCCACGCGAGCGCATCGGCCAATGGTGAGAGCCAATAGCCGAATCCCGGAGTTTCATATGCGCGGCGAGCGCCGAAGAGCGTGCCGAGTCGAACGAGCAGGAGAACGCCCGTCAGGGGCGTGGCGACTCCGAGTGCGAACAACCAAATCGGTGCAACGAGTGTGAGTGCAGTCGTCGCGAGTCCCAAGACCTGTTGCGTCGGCTGATCGACGCCCCCCAACGCAATCGATCGTCCCCACCCGCGCCACGTGTCGACGAACCCGTCGAACATTTCCACCGCAAGAAGATGACTGCCATCGAACATCTCCACCTTCGCACCGTCTGCTACCAAGCAACGCACCAGAGCAACGTCCTCCACGGTCGAACCGCTCACGCGCTCGCACCAACCACCTTGCAAAGCGTCGTCCCGACGAAACACCATGCACTGTCCGTTGGCGACGGCGTTCGGTGTTGCGTGTTGCGAACCTGCGCCGTGGCGGTACACCAACGAGGTCAGCATCGCGGCATGGAGCCACTGTCCCAGCGCCGAGGTGGTTCTGAATCTCGTTGCCACCGTCGCCAATGCCACTCCACTGGAGCCCAACGCCTCTGCAGCAGCCCGAGGCAACGACCCGTCGGGACGTGCGTCGGCATCCAAGGTGACGACGACCTCTCCGTTTGCTGCAGCGATGCCTTGTTGCAACGCCCAAATCTTTCCCACCCAACCCTCGGGAAGCGTCTCTCCCCGTATGACACGCGCTCCGAGGTCGCGCGCGACTTGCGCGGTGTGATCGGAGCTCTCGTCGTCCACCACGATCACTTCCACCACTCCATCCGCGCCGTGCAACGGTCGAAGGCACTCGGCGATTCGTCCGGCTTCGTTGCGTGCTGGAATCACCACACTGATGGTCGGAACCGACGAAACCGACTGCGGTTGCAGCCTTCTCCCCCCGCGTGCCGAACGCCAAAGTTGAGGGGCGACGACGAGGAGGGCCACCGCTTCAGCGGCGATCAACCACCACGTGAGCGTCACGCATGCACGGCTGGACGCCGAGCCGACCACGGTGCCGCGGATTCGAGTTGTGCAGCGAGTCGGATGAGTACGTCCTCGCGATACGGGGCGCCGACGAATTGAACTCCCATGGGTAATCCATCCGTTGACGTGTGCAACGGAAGACTGATGGCCGGCTGACCGGTCATATTGAACTGCGCCGTGTACTGCATGATCTCGCGGATTCGGTCGGTGGAGTCGTCTCCGGACAACGCACCGATCTTTGGTGGCGGTCCGGCAAGCGTCGGAGTGACGAGAACGTCGAAGCCCTGCTTGCCGTCCCGCGGCATCCACCACGACACCACTTCGCGTGTCCACGTCTGAACCCACGTCACGGCGCTCAGGTACGTGACCACGTTGGTTGCGTTGCCGAACTGTGCCATGAGATGGTTGCCCGGTTCGATGTCGTCGGTGGTCAGGCTCACTCCGAATTGCTTCTCGAGTGCGGCGACGTCGTTGGCGATATGGGCGATGACGATTGCCAAGAACATGTCACTGAAGGCTGCGTCGTCGAGCGCGGACGGATGTGCAACCTCCACGTGATGACCAAGCGATTCAAGGAGCCGCCCCGCGACTACGACGGATTCGCGGGCCTCCGGATGGTCCATGCCACCGGGCAGTAGTGCTCCCGAGAGCAGTCCGATGCGCAACCTTCCGGTGTCCGCTCCCACCTCGCTTGCATACGGA
>SXPW01000022.1 GCA_005793785.1 Actinomycetota bacterium
CCGCAGAACCGACCAACCCCGTGAAGATCATGCCGACACCGAGGAACGAGGCGACGAATGCACCGGAAATCGCTGGTGTGCCGGCCTTGAGTGCCAGCAGCGACAGCAAGATCACCACTACCGGAGCAAGGAGTGGCAACAGATTGAACAACGCATAGGGCACGAACGAGCGCAACGTCTCGAACGGTGTGGTTCCAATCGCAAAGACAGGACCCTGTTGTGTCACCGAACTGAGGATGACCGTCGCGGCCATTCCCACGCCGCTCAGTACGACGCCGCGCAACGGTTGGCGCGACTTGGCGGTTCGCACGGCTGCGTCGGCGAGCACACCGAGTGCCGGAACGACGTACAACAACGTTTGGGGCTCACGCATCGACCAACCGAGCCATGACGACAACAAATCGGCGCCACCGAACGCGACCCGGGCATTGACGAGATCCACCCACAGATACAGCACCGTCCCGAGGGCAACGGGCAGGGTCAGAACGATTCCGAGCGAGCCCACCAACGCACTGAACGCACCGAGTGGAATGTCCCCGAGCGATCGCCCATTGCGGCGAGTGAGCACGGTGGTGGCGATCGGAATCGCCACCGAAGTGAGACCAACGAGGACGACGCCCAGACCGAGGAGATAGAGCTCGATGTAGGTCATGTCGCCGCCACCCGGCCCACCGTTGGCAAGGTACGAGACTGCGACGATGACGGTGCCCGCCAACCACGACCACCAGCCGAACGCGGCAAGTCGAGGCAATGACACGTTCGAGGCATGCAATTGGGTTGGCAGGCTCCAAATCGACACACCCAACATGAGCGGTGCAGCCACGCCGAACACGAGCAGGAATTGGTGCAGGGAGAACAACTGCAAATGAGCGTCGGCATCCACCAGGGCGACGCCGACATCGAGTCGCTCGACACCGAGCACGGCCCCGACGACGCCTGCAACGACGAGCCACAACGTCGCTCCGGCAAGCAACGATGCCCCGATTCGAGCATGATCGGCGAGAGTGAGCCATCCGGAAACGGCGTTCAGGGGGCTCCTGGTGGCGGACGCCGAATTGGTCGCCGATTGCGGTTGTGTAGCCGTCATCACCACGGGTCAAGGCTACTCAGTTGGGCTGTTTCGACCGTCATCTCGTGGTACAACGGTGCAATCCGCCACCCAACTTCGGAGCACCCCTCGGATGAACTAGCGCACGAGGACGTCGAACATCGCAACGACGAACAGCAAGGTCAGGTAGGTGATCGAAAACGTGAACACTCGCATCGCGGCAACCATCGTCGGCGCACGACCGAGACCGAACGTCATCGACGTGAACGCGACTCCCAGCACGACGGCGACCACGAAATAAATGACACCCATGTCGTTCAGCGGAATGAGGGCCAGTGATGCTGCTGTTACCGCGACGCAATACCACCCCATGGTGAGCACGGTTCGGCGCGGAGTTTCCACCACCGGCAGCATCGGAACCGACGCTGCCTTGTAGTCGTCGGCATGTCGAATCGCCAACGCCCAGAAGTGTGGCGGAGTCCAAAGAAAGATGATGAGAAAGAGCACCACTGCCGACCACGACACGCTGTTGGCGACCGCTGCCCATCCCACGAGCACCGGCGCGGCGCCCGCGGCACCGCCGATGACGATGTTCTGTCGAGATGTGCGCTTCAACCAGAGCGAGTAGATGAATACGTAGAACAACGTTGCAGAAACGGCGAGTGCACCCGCCAACACGTTCGACGAGAGTGTGAGAACGACAAATGCGACGATCTCGAGCGCTACGGCGAACGTCAAGGCACTCCTCGGCGAAATCCTCCCGGTGACGAGCGGCCGATTTCGCGTTCTTTCCATCAATTGATCGATGTCGCGATCGACGTACATGTTGATTGCGTTCGCACCACCGGCGGCGAGCGATCCTCCGAGCACGGTCCACGCGACGAGCGCGGTATCCGGCCAGCCGCCTTGTGCCAGCACCATCGCCGGCACCGTCGTGATCAACAGCAACTCGATGATGCGTGGCTTGGTGAGCGCCACGTACGCACCGACCCGTGTTCGCGCGGGCCGAGATCCGACATGGGAAAACGCCTTGCTGAGTCGTGACGGAACCAACGGTCGACTCAGCACCACGCGCAGGAAGGCTACGAGGCGGTAGTCCCGTCGCAATCGTTCGGCACAATGGAGGCATGTCGACGGTGACCGACGTCAAGCCCGAGGGTGCCATCGACCTCGATCGACCGTGGGTGGTGATCGTCTGGAACGATCCGATCAACCTCATGTCGTACGTGACATGGGTGTTCCAGAAACTGTTCGGATACAGCCTCGAGAAAGCAACTGAATTGATGCTCGACGTCCACGAGAAGGGTCGCGCGGTCGTTTCCAACGGCACGCGGGAGCACGCCGAGGTTGACGTACAACGACTCCACGAACACGGCCTGTGGGCGACCATGCAACGCGACGACGCATGAGTTTCGAGCGCGACGGCGAGGTGCTGCACCTCCGACTTGACGAGCACACCCATGCCGTATTGATGCAACTGCTCGGAGAGATTCGCGACGAGATTGCCCGTGCGAAGTCGGCTGCACCGAGCGATCTCTCACCGCACCTGAAACGGCTGTTCCCGACCGCCTATCACGGCAACGAACAACTCGACGACGAATACCGGCGTCTCACCCACGGCGACCTCGCCGCCACTCACGAGGCCGCTGTCCTCGACGCGATTGGACTTCTCGAACCCGGTCATACGTTCACCTCGAACGATCTCGAACGTTTCGCGCGGGCGATCAACGCAGTGAGATTGGTGCTCGGCACGGTGCTCGACGTCAGCGAGGACGATGACGGGAATGTCGACGAGGACGATCCCCGCGCCATGCAGTGGCATGTGTACGACTATTTGGGATGGCTCCTCAACTCCACCCTGGAACTGCTCGCCTGAGTTCGGCGTTGGCCCTGATTGGCCCGGAGCATCCGTGCTGGCTCGCTGGTAGATTTCAGATGCTCTTCCAACGAATTCAAATTCCTTGCCCCCATCGTCTAGAGGCCTAGGACAC
>SXPW01000160.1 GCA_005793785.1 Actinomycetota bacterium
CCGACGGTGAGCGAGTGTTCGGCGAGTGCACGCTCGAGGTCGGGGCCGAAGGTTCCCGCCAGAACCTCCACCACGCCGGATCGCTGATCCACAGACAACACGCCTTGGAGGTGGTTGGTATCGAGAACCACGCCTCCAAAAAGTGGGATCGACGCGCCACTCACTCCACTGCGCCCTGCAGCAACGGTGAGCGGTACGTCGTGCGCGGCGCAAGTTTGCACGACGCGTCGTACCTCCACCGTCGATCGCGGCGACGTCACCACCGCCGCGAGGCGCGGAACCTGCGACTGCAACGCCCAACGCATCGCCAATGGCCACCAGTCCCGCGAATGTTCCGCCAACGCCGTCGCCGCCGTGCTCGTCGGGCAGATTGCCGACAAGTCGTTCGTCAGCTCCTCGATCGAGGACCTGCGGCTGGCGGTACCGCGCGCTGCGTCGACGGCCCCGTCGTCCCATCGCGAGCGAACGAGATTGGAGCCGAATTCGATGGGTGGGGTGGGCTGCGTACGATCGGCCCGATCCGCAGGCGTGTTCACGCCACTCACTCTGTCACGCTGTCGCGAATTCGACCTCATGGGCGCAAAGCTCCAAGAAGCGCTTGACCTCCTCATTGACTCGGGTGGCGTCCCAACCGAGTTCGGGAGCAATCAGTTGCGCGGTTGTCTCGGCGGCATGGCGCGTGGCGTTGCGGTCGTACAGCAAACCTCGCAGTCGACGTGACAGTACGTCTTCGAGGGTGACCACCATCTCGTGTCGCGCGGCGTACAACGCCTCGGCTCGCAGGTAGGGAAGTCCACCCACCAGCGGAGTACCGAGCGACGGGTCGTCACTGATGAGTTGACGCACCGCGCCCGCCTGCGTGCCGAATCGTGAGACCAGATGATCGTCGCGGTCGCGGGACGTCGCACCATGCAACGCGAGACGCTTGGTCGCACATCGTCGTACACGCGGCATATGCGGGTCGCTGTTCGTCGATCCTTGCGGTGAGTCGAGACGCCTTCGCATCACGTCGAGTGCTGCATCGACGGTGTGTTCCGCCATCTTCCGGTAGGTGGTGAGTTTTCCGCCGGTGATCGTGACCATTCCGGTGTCACTCACGATCACCTTGTGGCGTCGCGACAAGTCGGCGGTACGACCTTTGACGTCGCTGCCATCACTCGACACGACGAGTGGTCGCAACCCGGCCCACGTGCCGACGACGTCGTCGGGCGTAATGGCACGCCCACCGGTGACCGCCTTGTTCAGCGCGCGAAGGCAGTAGTCGATGTCCGATCGGGTGCATTGCGGGTCGTCGATACTGCCCCGATAGTCGGTATCGGTGGTTCCCACGTAGGTGTAACGGTAGGTACCGTCGCCGTTGGGCATGTGCGGAACGACGAAGAGCGATCGCTTGTCTCCTGGAACCGGGATCACGACGGCGATGTCGTTTCGCACGAGTTCCCACGGGACGGTGATGTGAATGCCCTTCGCGGGTCGGATGGTCGTGCTGTCGCCTCCCTCGTCCATGCGCCGTAACGCGTCGCCCCACACCCCCGTGGCATTCACCACGACATGTGCGTTGACGTCGAACTCCTCGCCTTCGTGGGTTCGTAAGGATGCACCGGACAGGGCGTTGGAGTTGCCGTCCTTCCGCAACGCAGTGACACCGCAATAGTTGACCACCACCGCGCCGCGATCCACGGCGGATTGGGCGAGCGCGAGCGTGAGTCGCGCGTCGTCAGCCTCGGCGTCGAAATAAAGGTAGGCGGAGGAGAGTTTTTCGGCATTCATGGTGGGCATGTGGGTGAGTGCCTTGTCCGCACGCAATCGTCGATGCAACCTGCCGACACGCCAGCCGCCGGTGAGGTCGTACATCCACAATGCCGAACCGAGCGCTCGGGCGATCTTGCGTGAGACCACGCCGTCGCGGGTCATGACGGGGATCATGAAGGGGAGCACCCTGACCAGGTGCGGCGCGTTGCGTAGGAGTCGCTGCCGTTCGTGCAGTGCCTCGTAGACGAGGCCCACGTCGCCCTGTTGCAGGTAGCGAAGACCCCCATGAATGAGCTTGCTGCTCTTGGACGACGTGCCCGAAGCGAAATCGCCTTGGTCGACGAGGGCTACACGCAACCCTCGTGCGGCTGCATCGAGCGCCACTCCGGCGCCGGTGATGCCGGCGCCCACCACCAACACGTCGAAACGCTCGGTACGGAGGCGTTGCACCGCTGCTTGACGAGTCGCTAGCGCATTCACCGCGCCGAGCCTAGAAGTAGCGGGGCGAACGGTCGTGACCGTGTGACGTCTGACCAGTACTTCCTTATTCGCACGACTTGCGAATAATCACGCCATGCGCCTACGCTCTTTTTCGTGCATTCGCCAGCCGAGGTCGCCGCCCGATACAAGGAACAGGGTCGTCGACTCACCCCCCAACGCCAACTGTTGTTCAGCCTCATGCACAACAACGCTTCCCATCCCACCGCCGAGGGGCTCCACGAAGTGGCGAGCAAGCGAATGCCGGGCATCTCGCTTCGCACCGTGTACCAAACGCTCGATGAACTCTCCGACATGGGTGAGATTCAACTCATGCACGGCGACGGTGGAGCATTGCGGTTCGATTCGAACGTCGATGAGCACCACCACGCGGTCTGCGCCGAGACGGGGGAGCTCTTCGACGTGTACGTCGACAACATCGAGTCGCTGCGAGCGCAACTGCCCGCCGGCTTCGAGGTGCAGAACGTGAGCATCGTGTTTCACGGACGCCTCGCCAAGAAGAAATCCCAGACCACCACCAAGTCTCCCGCGCGGCCGCAAACCGTTCGGGCGAAATCCACGAAGCGTTCGCCTCGGCGTACGAGTCGCGGATCCACCAAATAACCCCAACCAAGGAGAACACTCATGGCCAAATTGCATGGCACCAAGACACATGAGAACCTCAAGGAAGCGTTTGCCGGCGAGAGCCAGGCCAACCGCCGCTACTTGTGGTTCGCCCAAAAGGCAGACGTCGAGGGTTACCCCGACCAAGCCGCCCTGTTCCGTTCGGTCGCCGAAGGCGAAACCGGACACGCACACGGACACCTCGATTACCTCGCCGAAGTCGGTGACCCCGCCAGCGGAGAGCCGATTGGTGACACCGAGCAGAACCTGAAGGCATCCGTCGCCGGAGAGACCTACGAGTACACCCAGATGTACCCCGGTTTCGCCAAGACCGCTCGCGAAGAAGGCTTCGCCGAGATTGCCGACTGGTTCGAGACGCTTGCCCGCGCCGAAAAGAGCCACGCTGGCCGATTCGGTGAAGGCTTGAAGGCTCTCGCCTAACTGCTCCGGGACATCTTCTCGGAGATTGCAATACGGTCGTGACCCGGGCGTTCAGCACCCCCCGCTGGCGCTCGGGTCATACGACCATCATTCGAGTGTTTCCATCCCCAACGTGACTGCGACACCATGACGATCACCTACGACCCACACCACCCGATGTACCTGGACGAGGCGGATACTCGCGCCGAGTTGACTCGCGTGTACGACCTCTGCCACGGATGTCGCCTGTGCTTCAAATTTTGTCCCTCGTTCCCGACATTGTTCGACTACATCGACCAGCACGACGATCAAGACGCCGGCAAGATGACCTCGGCGCAGCAGGATCACGTCATCGACGAGTGCTTCCAGTGCAAGTTGTGCTACATCAACTGCCCGTACATTCCGGGTCAGAGCGAATGGGCGCTCGACTTTCCGCGATTGATGCTGCGTGCCGACGCGATGCGTCGCGCCAATGGACAAGTCACGCTGCGCGACAAGGCCACGACGGCGTTCATGGGCAACACGGATGCCATCGGAAAGGTGTCCGTGGCCACGGTGAAGATCACCAACAAGGTGATGGGCGCCAAACCCGGATCGCTCATTCGCAAGGCGGTGGAGGCAACTGCGGGAATCTCGAGCGTTCGGCTCCTCCCCAAGTTCGCGCGCGAACGCTTCTCGACATGGTTCGACAAGCGACCGAAGGTACGGGTCGGCAAGAAGCAGGGCAAGGTCACCGTGTTCCCGACATGTCTCGTTGAATACCAGGAGCCCGCCATCGGCAAGGCGCTCGTGAAGGTGTACGAACACAACGGCATCGAATGTTCACTCACCGGTGCCGGCTGCTGTGGCGCACCGTACTTGCACAGCGGTGACATGGCCAAGTTCACCAAGGTTGCGGTGGACAACGTCGCGACGCTCGCAGCCGAGGTGCGCAAGGGCAACGACATCGTGGTTCCGCAGCCCACCTGCAGTTACGTGTTGAAGAAGGACTATCTCGATTACGTCGGTGGACCCGACGCACAGCTCGTTGCCGAGCACACCTTCGATGCCGCCGAATACCTCATGAAGGTGCACAAGACAGAGGGCTCGTCGCTGGATACCGAGTTTGCGGGCGAGGTCCCCGAGACGATCACGTACCACACCCCCTGTCACTTGCGGGCGCAGAACATCGGATTGAAGAGTCGCGACCTCATGAAATTGACCGGCGCGAAGATCAAGCTCGTGCAGCAGTGCTCGGGCATCGACGGAATGTGGGGCTTGCGCGCCGAAAACGCCGAGCTGAGCATTCCGATCGGCAAGAAGTTGGGGGAGATGGTGAAGGACGCCGATGGCGACGTGGTCGCCGGCGACTGTCATCTCGCCAACACGGCGATCACCGAACAATCGGGCACCACGCCGGTGCACCCGTTGCAGGTGGTCGCCAAGGCGTACGGACTCGACGCGGAGTAAACCGGCGCTTCAC
>SXPW01000161.1 GCA_005793785.1 Actinomycetota bacterium
CTCGATTCGAAGGGTTGATCCATGACCTCGACACGACCCGTCTCGCCGTAACGACCCGAGAGCGTGTACACGCCGGCGAACAACACGAGGGCGATGATCGCGTGCATCAGCGACCCTGCCGTGATGACGAGCAGCCGTCGCGGGAATGACTTCGATCGGTAGGTTCGTGCCTCGTCGGCCGGATCGGATTCGTCGAGGTTGTTCATGCCCACGATGCGCACGAACGCACCGATCGGGAATGCGCGGAGGCCGTACTCCACCTCGCCGCGCCGCCAGGCGAACAACTTCGGTCCGAATCCCATGTAGAACTGCGTGACCTTCATGCCCGTGCGACGCGCCGTAACGAAGTGCCCTATCTCGTGGAGGAACACCGACACGATGAGACCCAACACGAACACGAAGGTCCATACGTTGTTGTAGGCCAACCATGCGAGGAGAGCCACGATGACCCCGACACCGCCGATCGACGTGGAGAGCGGGACCTGATCACCGGAGTCCTGCGTCGGATCACCGCCGCCACCAACCAGGTCGTCTCGCACTCGGGTGTAGAAGGAGCTCACGCGCCCACGGTACCTGCGCTGTGTGTGAAAGTTTCGGCGATGCCGCGTGCAATCTGTCGCGCCCGCGCATCGGCAGCGAGTACGTCATCGACGCTCGCGAGGCGGGCACCGTCGTGTCGTTGGAGCGTGGCGTCATTCACCTCGGCAATCTGCAACCAGGAGATACGACCGGCGAGGAACGCCTCGACCGCGACTTCGTTGGCCGCACTCAGCCACGCCGGAGCGGAACCACCGACACGACCGGCCGCATACGCGAGGTCGAGGCAGCGGAACGTCGCTCGATCCGGCGACTCGAAGTCGAGGCGACGCAACGTCGTCCAATCGACTCCCCCGAACGGCACATCGAATCGATCGGGAAACGAGAGGGCGTACGCGATGGGCAGGCGCATGTCGGGCATCGAGAGTTGTGCGACGGTTGCACCGTCGGTGAAGGTCACCATCGAGTGGACGATCGACTGCGGATGGACGACGACGTCGATGCGGTCGTAACCGACACCGAACAACTCGTGGGCTTCGATCACCTCGAGTCCCTTGTTCATGAGCGTCGACGAATCCACCGTGATCTTCGGACCCATCGACCACGTCGGATGGGTGAGCGCCTCGGACACGTTCACCCGGCGCAGGTCATCGAGCGACTTGCCGCGAAACGGTCCACCGCTGGCCGTGAGTTGCAACGAACTGACCTCGCGTCGCACTTCACCACCCGCACGCAGACACTGGTGCAGGGCGCAATGTTCGCTGTCGACCGGAACGATCTGTGCTCCCTTCGTGGCGCGCAGCGGCTGCACCACCGGACCGGCGGCGATGAGGCTCTCCTTGTTGGCGAGCGCCAGGCGCTTGCCCCGACGGAGCGTGTCGATGGTGACCGGTAGTCCGGCGAAACCCACGACGGCATTCACCACCACGTCGGCATCGGCCACTACGTCGGCGACGTCGGCGCTGAACGACACCCGTGGGAACTCCGCGGCGAGCCGCTGGCGTACCGCATCGTCGACGACCGAGACGGTCGAGGGTCGATGCGCGGTGATCTGTTCGCGCAGCAAGGTTTCATTCGATGCGGCGGCGAGTGCAACGACGTCGAAGCGCCCCTCGGATGCGGCCACCACGTCGAGCGTTTGCCGCCCGATCGAACCCGTGCATCCGGCGAGGGCAACCTTGACGGTCACGTCGGAGTGAATCAGGCGGCCCAGGGCGTCAGGGTTACCGCGAGGAAGTAGACGATCGGCAACGACAAGAGCACTCCGTCGAATCGATCGAGCACCCCACCATGCCCTTTCAACAACGTGCCGAAATCCTTCACACCGAGCGAGCGCTTGAGCACGGACTCCAGCAAATCTCCGATCGGTGCGACGATCGACACCACGGCAGCCAGCAGAATCCACTCCATCAGTGAATTCCATGTGTCACTTTGGAGTCCGATGATGACGACGACGCAGAACGTGGCGATGGTGCCTCCGATGACTCCCTCGATGGTCTTGTTCGGGCTGATCGACTCACGAAGTGGCGTTCGACCAATGGCCGATCCGACGAAATAGGCGCCGATGTCGTTCGCGGCCACCGCGAACACCATGAGAAACAACGTGTCGGTACCGATGTTCGGCAGCGCGGATGACAACGTCGACATGCGCAGGATGAGACCGGCGTAGCTACCGAGAAGGCCGATGTAGACGACGCCGAGCATCAACGTGCCGAGACTGGTGACTGCTCCGCTGTGGTCGTCGTTGGATCCGACGAGGCTCACGGCGCCGGCGATGAACGCAAACACCACCACCAACGCGATTGCAAGGTGCGACATGTAGTACGCGGCGAGCGGTGCAGACAAGCACGCCACCACGCCCACCACCATCGGTGCCCCGAGTCCACGATTGCTGGTTTGGGTGAAGAACTCGAGCGACGCAATGCCGAGTACAACCATGACCAGTGCCATCACCGCGGCGGGACCAACGAACGAGGTTCCGACGAAGAGCACCACGAGCACGAGACCGACGATGACCGCCGAGCTCAGGTTGCGGTCGGAGCCGATCGGTCGGGGGTGGGTTCCCGAATCGACGCGTTCCGACCTGGCGCGCCGCACCTGCGCGGGTCGCGCCGGTGCAGGACGACGAGGTGACCGGTCGCGCACGGTTGGGCGTGAGGGATCGGCGGTGCGATCTCGCGGAATCGGACGCGAGATGTCCCCCGTGCGGTCGCGCATGGTGGGATGCGTATCCGACGGTCGACGAGCCCGGGGATCGGTTGGATCCCCGCCAATGCGAATGCGACCCTCGGGTGTCGGACGACTGACGGGGGCGGGACGACTCACGGGTGGCGGCGACGCCGGACGACTCTGGTCTCGAGTGGGACGGGAAGCGTCCCGCGAACCAGGTCGGCTCGGGTCGCGCGGTTGGACGCCGAAACGGGGACTCTCCCCCGTCGGCTGTTCGCTCCAATGCGGTAATTGCGCGGTGTCGGTGGAGTCGACGCTGATCGCCGGCGAGGTGTCGTCGGAATCGGCGAACTTCACTTCCCCGAATTCATCACCGAAGTTGATGGTGTTGTCGCGCAGTTCACCCGTCGTTTCGTTCGAGTCGGTGTCGTCGCGGCGATCATCGGACATGGTTCAGACCTCCATCACTTCTTGTTCCTTGCGGGCGGCTGCCTTGTCGACGTGATCCACGTGCTCCTGGGTCATCTTCTCCAGGTCCTTCTCGGCACGCTCCAACTCGTCCTTGGAGATGTCCCCATCCTTTTCGGCCGTCTCCATCGCCTTGCGCGCGTCACGACGAACGCCACGAATGACGACACGGCCGTCTTCGGCGATGTTCTTCACCACCTTGACGTATTCCTTGCGGCGTTCCTCGGTGAGTGCGGGGAATGCCAAACGAATCACCTGACCGTCGTTGCTCGGCGTGACGCCGATGTCGCTCGCCATCAACGCCTTTTCGATCGCCGCGATCGCCGAGCGGTCGTGGGGCTTCACCACCAACATGCGGGCCTCGGGAACCTGGAAACTCGCGAGTTGCTGCAGCGGGACCGGTGCCCCGTAGTAGTCCACGTTGATCTTCTCGATGAGTGCCGGAGAGGCGCGACCCGTTCGTACGGCGACGAATTGGTGCTGCACGTGCTCGACCGCCTTGTTCATCTTGTCGAGCGACTCGAGCAACGTGTCGTCGATCACGCGACCAGCGTACCGATTTCTTCGCCCTGGAGTATCGCGCGCAAGTTGCCACGCTGCAACAGGTTGAACACGACGATCGGCAGCTTGTTGTCCATGCAGAACGTGATCGCGGTGGAATCCATCACCCGCAGTCCCTTGTTGATGACGTCGAGGTGCGACAGCCGTGTGAATCGTGTGGCGTTCTTGTCGAGTTTCGGATCGGCCGAATAGATGCCGTCGACGCCCGAGTGCGTGCCCTTGAGGATCGCTTGTGCCTCGATCTCCGCGGCGCGGAGTGCGGCCGCAGTATCGGTGGTGAAGAACGGATTGCCAGTGCCACCGGCGAGGATGACGATGCGACCCTTCTCGAGGTGCCGCTCACAGCGACGACGAATGTACGGTTCGGCAACCTTGGGCATCTCGACGGCGGTCATCACCCGGGAATGTTGCCCGACTCGTTCGAGCGCGTCCTGCAACGCCAAACCGTTGATCACGGTGGCGATCATTCCCATGTAGTCGGCCTGTGCCTGGTCCATGCCGCGACCACTTCCCTTGGTGCCCCGCCAGAAGTTGCCACCGCCGACGACGACGGCGATGTCCACCCCGAACTCCTCGCGCGCATCGCGCAGTTCGCCGGCGAGCTGGGCAAGGACGTCGTTGTCGAGACCGAAACCGGATTTTTCGGCGAGGGCCTCACCCGACAATTTCAACACCACTCGTTTCCAGCGGGGCTGGGTTCGAGCGGTCATCGCGTGGTTCAGATTACCCGATTTCCACCTGGGCGAATCGAATGATGGATGCGGCACCGATGACCTGCTTCACGGACTGCTTGTCGTCCTTTGCGTAGGGCTGCTCGAGCAGACACAGATCCTTGAAGAAACCGTTGAGTTTGCCGTCGACGATCTTGCCGATGGCGGCCTCCGGCTTGCCCTCGTTGCGTGTGGCCGTTTCGAGCGTGGCGCGTTCGGCGGCGACGAGTTCGGCGGGAACCTCGTCACGAGTGAGGTACTTGGGTCGCGCGAAAGCGATGTGCACCGCGATGTCGTGGGCCAACTCCTCGGATGCGCCCTTCATCTCCACCACGACGACGTTGACGCCACGTCCACCCTGGACGTGCATGTACGAGTCCATGATGTTGCCGGCGGCGGCTTCGAAACGAACCACGTCGCCGAGCTCGATCTTCTCCTTGAGCACGATCTTCAGGTCGTCGAGTTCCTTGGAGCGTTCGGCAACCGCCGACTCACCCTTGGTGCGCACGAGTTCGGCCAGCGTCTGTGCTTCCTTGATGAACGACTCGCTCGAAGCCACGAAGTCGGTCTCGCACTTCAACTTCACGATGGCAGCCGTCGGACAATCGATGGCGAGCGCGACGACGCCCTGGTTGTTGTCCCGGTCGGAACGCTTCGCGCTCGCGGCGAGACCCTTCTCGCGGAGCCACTTCTTGGCGGCCTCGACGTCACCTTTGGCTTCCTCGAGCGCCTTCTTGCAGTCCATCAGTCCCGCGCCGGTTGCCTGGCGGAGTGCTTGCACATCCTTGGCGTTGATGGACATCAGTTCGCCTCGCCTGCCAGTTTGGCGTCGCGGGCGGCCTGGGCGACGGCGGCTTCGGCACGAGCACGCGCCTGATCGGCGGCGAAGACGGCGTTGTCCACGACGGCGGTTGCGGGATTCTGCACCTGTCCACCCGCCTTCTCGGCGATGAATCGACCCTCGGCGATTGCCTCGGCGATGACTCGTGTCATCAACTCGTTGGCGCGGATCGCGTCGTCGTTGCCGGGAATCGGATACTGCACGAGGTTGGGATTCACGTTGGTGTCGACCACCGCGATGACGGGAATGTTGAGCTTGTTGGCTTCGGTGACCGCGAGATGTTCGGTGGCGGTGTCGAGCACGAAGATGGCATCGGGTAGGCGGACCATGTTGCGGATGCCCGACAAGTTGCGTTGCAACTTGACGAGCTCTCGCGACATGAGGAGGGCTTCCTTCTTGGGAATCTGCGCCCACTCCGGCGATGCGCTCAGGCGCTCGAGTTCGATCATCTTGCCGACGCGCTTGGAGATGGTGCCGAAGTTGGTGAGCATGCCGCCGAGCCAACGCTCGTTGATGTACGGCATGCCGGAACGCTCGGCGTAGTTCTTGATCGGGTCTTGTGCTTGTTTCTTGGTGCCGACGAAGAGCACGACGCCGCCGCCGGAGGCGAGTTGCCGAACGAAGCCGTACGCCGTCTCGATGCGCGTGAGCGTCTGCTCGAGGTCGATGATGTGGATGCCGTTGCGCTCACCGAAGATGAAGCGCTGCATGGTGGGATTGCGACGCTGGGTCTGGTGTCCGAAATGGACTCCCGCCTCGAGCATTTGTCGCATGCTGATGATGGCCATGGTGTTCTCCTTCCTGTGGTTGGTGGACACGATTCGTTGCGCCGAGGCGACCACAGGTGTGCGAATCGTGGAAGTTGATGGATGACGAATTGCCTTGCACCGATTGCTCGGCCGCCCCGACGCTATCGGCGAGACGTTTCCCTTCCTCCGGCGGCAATCACTGACCGCACCTGGTGACGGAGTGACCGAGCGTCACCCGGAACCGTGGCGCGGCGCCCGTGACGCCGTTCAACGCACCCATCGACAACCGACGGGGGTCCACGTATTGCTCGCCCACCCGCACACCCACGTGCAGGGTGGCACCGGCCTCACCGAGCACGCGGCCAGCCCGCACCACGTCGCCCTCTGCAACCATCGTTTGCGCGAAGCCTCCGTAGGTCACCCGCACCGAAGGTTCGGCACCGGCGCGAATCACCACATAGTGCGTGGTGGCGACGCGGCCGACGAACACGACCTCACCCGTCACGCCCGAGCGCACGGCGTAGTCGCCCGGTACCGCGTACTCGATGCCACGATTGCCGGCGCATCGCGCGCAATCGGGAGCACGAAACGGGTCGCGCACCGCGAGTTGCGTCGGCAGCGACAAGCACACGGCGAGTGTTGCGGCAACGATCATGTCTTGGTCCCCGACGCCGTGAACGGTCGTCGACCCGAGGTCAACGAAAATCGGCTGCAGCGAGATGACCGCGCATCTGCAGCACCGCCTTGTCATGGATCTGCGATACGCGACTCTCCGTCACGTCGAGCACCTCGCCGATTTGGGCGAAGGTGAGATTCTCCTCGTAGTACAACAACAACGTGGTCCGCTCACGCTCGGGCAACTTGCGAATCGCCTCACGCATCGCGCGTCGCAATTCACCGGACTCC
>SXPW01000162.1 GCA_005793785.1 Actinomycetota bacterium
AAAGACCCGACTGCTCCTGCGAAGTACTTCCAGGTTCTCGATCAACAGTTGCAGGTCAATGCGGGTGGCGGTGGCGATACGAACGCGCCGCAAGTGAAGCACAACGACCTTCCTCGCGAGTGGTACCACACCGAATGGGTCGCGGATCAGACGATTCAGTGGCTCAAGTCGTTGCCGAACGATGCCGATTGGTTCTGTTGGATGAGTTTCCCCGACCCACATCATCCATGGGATCCACCCAAGTCGGAACTCGATCGCGTCAACTGGCGCGACCTCGATCTACCGCCGGGCTACATCGCGGACGCAGACGAGCGCGAACGTGTCCTCGATGCCAAGCCGCGGCACTGGCGCATGTGGTACGAGGGCACCTTCGTGTCCAACTACGAAGCACCCGCCAAGTGGGTACCAAAGACCCTCACGGCCGACAACGTTCGAGAAGTGAATGCAATGGCACACATCGAAAACGAATTGATCGACGAGGCGATTGGACGTGTACTCGCATCCGTTTCGGCTCGGGGGTGGGGCGACGAACTCGACGTGCTGTACACCACTGATCACGGTGAACTTCAGGGCGACTACGGGCTGTTGTTCAAGGGCCCGTACCACACCGACTCGCTGATGCGTCTTCCCCTCATCTGGAGCCCTGCTCCATCGGCGAAGATCGAGCCGGCACGCGTCGGGTCTCCGGTCGGATTGGTATCACTTGCTGCAACGTTTGCTTCCATCGCCGGATTCGAACGACCCGACTACACGGAATCTCCGCGACTTCCGACCAGCGATACGGATGCCCGCGCGACGGGTCACGAGCGAGTCCTCACCGAGTGGGACAGCGTCCTGTTCGGAAAAATCGTCGGAGCACGAACCATTTGCCGAGACGGCTGGGTGTGCACGTCGATGCTCCCGGGCAGCGTGCACGACGGGAGCGAGGGTGAGTTGTACGACTTGGCCAGCGATCCCCTGCAACAGAACAATCTCTGGTCGAGTGCGCGCCATTCGGCGCAACGCGATGCGCTCCTTGATGACATGTGGTCGTCACTTCCCACCCGAGTGCTGCCGTTGCGCCCCTGCGACGCACCCGTCTAGCAGCGTTCGGCGCGGCGACCGAAGGATTCGCCTACAAGGCGGGAATCTGCTGTGTGATGCAGTGGATACCGCCACCGCCGTACGCGAGTATCTCTCCAACTTCCAACCCAACGATTTGCCGGTTCGGAAACCATTCGCCGATCAGCGCCATCATGTCGTCATCCGCAGCGTGACCACAAAGCGGGACGATGACACCGCCGTTCACCACATAGAAGTTGAGGTATGGCACCACCATTCGGCGACCCCCACTCACGATGAATGGCAACACGGGAACTTCACGAATGGCTAGTCCCGCTCGTTCCGCAGCAACGCGATTGGCAGCGCAACGACCATGGTCCTCTTCACGGGGATCGTCGCAGCCTTGCAACACCACCGTTTCCGGTGCGCAGAATGCCGCCACGTTGTCGACATGGCCGTCGGTGTCGTCGTCGAGCGACAAGCCGTACGGTAACCACACCACTCGCTGCTGTCCGAGTTCCTCGCACAAACGGTCGGCGATCTGCTCCCGACTCATCGACGGATTGCGGTTCTCGTGCAACAGGCACTGCTCCGTGGTTACGAGCGTGCCCGCACCATCCACGTTGATCGAACCACCCTCCAACACCATGTCGATGTGCCGAGCGGACTCGCCACGCCACTGCAACCACGCGCTGGCGATTCGAGCGTCGTTGTCGTAGGGGACGAACTTGTTCCCCCAACCGTTGAATTCCCAGCACGTGCCTTCGCGCTGCGAGTCATCGACCACATAGGTCGGTCCGCTGTCTCGAAACCAAGAATCGTCGATAGGCAGCGACACGACACTCACGGACCCGCTGCAAAGAGATTCGGCTTCGGAAACATCCTCTGCATTGGCAATCATCGTGACGGGCTCGAAACCCGAGATGGTCTTTGCGACCGTCGCGTGTGCTCGCTTTGCTTCCCCGATCCTGTGGTTGTACAAGCCGGTTCGTGATGGCCAACACATCACCGTTCGTTCATGCGGCGCGAACTCAGCCGGCATCCGCATCATGATTGACCGCGATTATCTCTGCGAGCCGTCGAGGCTCGTAATTGCACCGTACAAGTCGGGGCGTCGATCGCGGAACAAGCCCCACGCACTCCGCATTGCGCGATTCGCCTCGATGTCGACATCGGCGATGAGAACTCGCTCATCGTCGCGACCCGCCTCGACGAGCTTGCCGCCCGTTGCGTCGGTGATGAACGAGCAACCATAGAAGGTCACTTCGGTTGGATGTCCGACCTCTCGCCCGGTTCGATTGGCGGCCGCGATCGGAACGATGTTGGCTGCGGCATGGCCTTGCATCACTCGCTGCCAATGTGCGCTCGAATCCCAGACCGGATTTTGCGGCTCACTGCCGATCGCCGTCGGATACAAGATCACGTCCGCTCCGAGCAACGCCATGCTGCGCGCTGCCTCTGGAAACCACTGATCCCAACAGATTCCGACACCAACGGCTCCGAAACGGGTGCGCCACACACGAAAACCCGTGTCACCGGGTGAGAAGTAGAACTTCTCCGAATATCCCGGTCCATCAGGAATGTGGCTCTTGCGATAGATGCCCATGGTGGTTCCGTCTGCATCCACCATTACGACGGTGTTGAACAGAGCATTGTTCGCCCGCTCGAAAATACTGAGTGGCAACACCACACCGAGTTCGCGGGCGACGGCGGCGAAGTGGGCAACGGTGGGGTGACCCGCTACCGGGGTCGCACGTCGCAACTCCTCGGCCAATTGATCCTTGCAAAAATAGTGTCCTTCGAACAGTTCGGGTATGAGGATGACGTTGGCACCATCACGTGCTGCGGCGCGAACGAGTCGCTCTGCAGTCGCGACATTGGTGGCGACATCGGTCGCCATCGACATCTGTAATGCCGCAACACGCATGGGCGGAACGCTCAACCCAATGCCTTATCGATTGCGCTTCGCAGTGTTGCATCGTCGGGAGAGGTCATTGGACCGAATCGACCGACGATCTCGCCGTCCTTCCCGATGAGGAACTTCTCGAAGTTCCAGCGAATGTCTCCCGAATGACCCTCGGCGTCGGAGACCGCCGTCAATCGTTCGTAC
>SXPW01000163.1 GCA_005793785.1 Actinomycetota bacterium
ACATTGACTTCATGGCTAAAGCCCATCCCAAGACACCGCCGCGTGTGGTGGCAGCGATCTACCGTTCCGCACCGCAGCCCCACCGCACCACCATGTTGGAGATGCGTCGGCGAATTCTGCGTATCGTGCCCGACGCGGAAGAAGTGGTGAGTTACGGAATCGCTGCATTCCGCGTGGATGGCACCATCGTGTGCGGCATGTTGGCCGCCCGCAATCACGTGGGCTACTACCCGTTCAGCGGCAGCGTGCTGCAGAATTTCTCCAAAAAACTCGCGGGATTCTCCACCACCAAGAGCGCACTCCACGTGCCAATCGATACGCCGTTGTCGATGTCGCTCTTGAAGATGCTGATCGCCGCCCGAACATCGTCGTGTCCGGTGAAGACCGGCACGGTCGACCTCTCCAAGTACGAACGTCTCGATGGCGAATGGCGAGCATTGAAACTCGGTGCACCGGCGCGCCGAGCCTTGGTCGACCACAAGATCCTTCGACTTCGCGACCTTGCCAAGTGGCGCGAGGCCGACGTGAAGGCGTTGCATGGCATCGGCAACCATGCGTTGGTGATTCTGCGACGGGAGATGAAGCGCGCCGGCGTGAAGTACCGTCCCCGCTGAGGGCGTCAGCCGCGCAGCACCTTGTCGAGTGGCTTGCCTTTGGCGAGTTCGTCGACCAGCTTGTCGAGGTAGCGAATCTTGCGCATGAGGGGATCTTGGATTTCGTGCACCTTCACCCCGCAGACGGAGCCGGTGATCAACTTTGCCTTTGGGTTGAGCCGCGACGCCGCAAAGAAGTCCTCGAAGGTGGTCTTCTTGGCCAGGTGTTTCTTCAACGACGCTTCGGTCTGGCCGGTGAGCCAACAGACCACCTGGTGCAGTTCCTTCTTGGTGCGACCCTTGCGCTCGACCTTGGTCACGTAGTGCGGGTACACGTCGGCCACCGCCATGGTGAAGATTCGGTGCTTCACCAGGCGACCTCGGTCGACTCCACCACACCCGCCGTACGCCCGGGTGCCGAGTGCCATCGCCAATAGTGGTTGGTCAGCTCGATGATGCTCGTGGCGGGAATCTTCTCCGAGAAGTCGCCCGTCGTGTGCGCGTCGGCAACCAGTGCGGCGTCGTACCCGCGGGCAATCGCACCGTGCAGTGTGGCACGAACGCACCACTCCGTTTGCGCTCCCGTCACCACCAACGATCGAACGTTGCGAGCCTGCAGGACCGCCGCCAACGTGGTGTCTTCGAATGCATCGTTGTAGCCCTTGTGGACGACCGCTTCGTCGTCTTCGGGCTGCAAACCATCGACCAGTTGCCACGCCTCGGAATCACGAATGAGTTCGCCATCGGCGTGTTGCACCCACACCACGGGCACCGACCGTTGTCGAGCCGAGCCGACGAGTGCGCCGATGCGTCGAATCACACCGTCGCGATCGTGTGCGCTCGCCACCACCCCGTTCTGCATGTCGATGACGAGGAGTGCGGTGGTCATCGCGGTCGCAACGTTAGTTCAACGTTGACCGTCGAACCGAGGGAAATGTTCTCCGCACTTCGAACGGCGTCCTTTAGTGGCAGGTAATAGCCGACGTCCTTCTTCCAGAGCGATGTCGTGAACGTCGTGCCGCCGATGCGACACGAGACGGGAATCATCCCCCACCCGTAGGTGACTGCCGCAGCAATGTCGCGGATCTCCTGCGCAACCTCGCCGGTGATTGCGACGAAATGGAACGGAGCCGGGCCGCGCCACTCGAACACCGTAGCTTTCACCGTGAAGTGAGTTCCGGTCGCATCGCTGCGCCGATCACGTCGCTTGCTCATGTCGACCGACGCCGCATTCGCCTTGCCGCCGCACCGATCACGACGAACAACGTTGCGACGACGATGGCCAACGCGTTCTTCAAGCACTCAATTCTGCCAGCCCCGTGCCATGCTTGAATGATGCCCAACCGCAAACGCGTGCACTACGCGTGGGTGGTTGCGGCAGTCGCGTTCATCACCTTGATGGGTGCCGCGGGTTTCCGCAGTACACCGAGCATCCTCATCGATCCGTTGCAGGAAGAGTTCGGGTGGAGCAGGGCGACGATCGGTCTCGCGGTGAGCATCAACGTGCTGTTGTTCGGACTCATCGGACCTTTTGCGGCCGCCCTGCAACTGCGTTTTGGATTGCGACGAGTGACGATGACCTCGCTCTCGGTGATTGCTTGTGGCGCCATCGCCACCACACAAATGACCACACCGTGGCATCTCTACGTGTTGTGGGGCCTGGTGGTGGGACTCGGCTCTGGCTGCATGGCGACGGTGTTTGCTTCGACCGTGGCGTCGAGATGGTTCGTGCAGCACCGCGGTTTGGTAACCGGTGCACTCACCGCCGCGAGCGCTAGCGGTCAACTGATCTTCCTGCCGGTGCTCACGCGCGTGGCCGACGCCAATGGCTGGCGCGTGGTGGGTGTGGTCATCGGTTGCTGTGCGCTCGCGGTGGTGCCGTTGGTGTGGGTGTTCCTTCGCAACTCCCCCGCCGATATTGGATTGTTGCCGCTCGGCGCAAGCGACGAATACGTTGAGCCGCGCCCAACCGCCAATCCCGTTCGCACGGCGACCAGTGCGTTGCGTATCGCCACGAGTGATCGGATCTTCTGGTTGCTGTGGGGATCGTTCTTCGTGTGCGGATTGTCGACCAACGGCTTGATTGGCACCCACTTTCTTTCGGCTGCACACGACCACCACATCGCTGCCGCGACCGCTGCGGGTTACCTCGCACTCATCGGTGGTTTCGACGTGCTCGGCACCATCGCCTCCGGCTGGGCGACCGATCGCGTCGACCCGGCGCGACTGTTGGTGGCGTACTACGTGTTTCGTGGGGTGAGCCTGCTGTTTCTCGATCCTGCGATGGCGGCGTCGGGTGCCGGGCTCGTTGGATTCATGGTCTTCTACGGTCTCGACTGGGTGGCGACGGTACCGCCGACCGTGGCGTTGTGCGTTCGCCGATTTGGTCCTGCTCGCGGACCCGTGGTGTACGGCTGGGTGTTCGCAGGGCACCAACTCGGCGCTGCGGTGGCGGCGTGGGGTGCGGGCTTGTTGCGTGACTCGACGGGTTCCTATGAGATTTCGTTCGTCATCGCCGGCATCGGTTGCATCGTGGCGGCGGTGGGGTCGTATGGCATGCGCCAGCAGTCGGCATCACCGACCGCCGCAGCGATGACGCTCTAGCGGCCCTACGCAAAGAGTGCGACGAGTTGGTCGAGCGCGAGACCCCAGCCAACTTCGAAACCCATCGCCGCATGCTGGTCGGCGGAGGCTTGCGTGGCGTGTCGACCCGTGGCGCGATACAGCGTGCTCCCGCGGGGTGCGTCACTCGGTGGTGCGAGGAATTCGAGAATTCCCGTGAAGTGAAACCCGCCGTCCTGCACGGTGTTGGGTGTGTAACCCGGTCCGAGCGCGGTGGTCCACACGAATCGTTCGTTGGGCACGGCGTCGAGCACGCAGCCCACGCCTCCGCCACCGGCTTCGCCGTTTGGTCCGCGCATCACCGTGCGGAAGATGCCGCCGGGTCGCGGGTCGATTTCGGCTTCGATGGTCTTCCACGGTGCGGGTGTGAACCATTGCTTGAGTGTCTCGGCGTTGGTCCAGCCCTGCCACAACTGGGCGGCGGTCACCGGCACCACACGCTGAAACGTGAGGTCGAAGGCACCGGCGATCAGCGCGGGCGATGAATGGTCTGCAGACATGCTTCTCGACGCTACTTCGCGACGACATCGGGTCGCTCGCCTACGACGGCGAGTAGGTTCGGCGTATGGCACTCACCGGGATGACCACCTATTTATGGTTCGACGATCAAGCGCTCGAGGCAGCGAAGTTCTACGTCGACCTCTTCCCGGGCTCGAAACTCGGAGAGGTGACGTATTATCTCGCCGACACCGAATTCCAGCCGCAGGGCAAGGTGCTCACGGTGGAGTTCGAACTGTTCGGGCGACCCTTTGCCGGGCTCAACGGCGGCCCTGCCTTCACCCACAGCGAGGCGGTGAGCTTCCAAGTGAATTGCGAGTCGCAGGAGGACGTCGACCGCATCTGGAATGCGATCGTCTCGTCGGGCGGAATCGAGAGCCAGTGTGGCTGGTGCAAGGACCGTTGGGGTGTGAGCTGGCAGGTGATTCCCAATGCCCTCGGCCGGGCACTCAAGGGACTCGACGGTTACGACCCCGAGTTCGCGTTCCAGGCGATGCGCAAGATGGGCAAGATCATCGTCGCCGATCTGAAGTGATGCGTTAGTTCGCCCGCCAACTGCGTCGCGACAAACCCTGCTCACCCTGCACCATCGCCACCGCTCGGGTTGGCGCGATGCGAACGGCGCACCAGCCGGGTGAATCCTCGGTGCCGAAGAAGTGTGCGAGCTCGAACGGGAAATAGCCGCCGTTCCACAGGTCGGACTTGATCGACTGCTCCTGGGTGATTTGTGCTTCACCCCAGAGATACGTCTCTGCGCCATTGCCCTGCCACATCACCGACAATCTGGGGTTGGCCACCAGGTTGCGGGCCTTGTTCGACGTGGTACGCATGGTGAAATACAGGTCGTCGCCGCGCCGCACCACGAACACGAGCGCCGAGTGCGGTTCGCCCTGCACCGATGCTGTTGCCAAGTGACCGAGACCCGCCCCGTCGATGTACCCGAGGACGTCGTCCCAGGTCATCGTCACGATGCGATGTCGCGTGATCCGCGCACGAGGTCGAGATGGTCGCTCAACGTTCGGACGATCTGGAAAACGAGCACCTCGGCCAACATCACGCAGGACACGAAGACCCCCATCGGGAACACCTGCTCGGTGAAGGCGATGAACATCAACCCCACGTACACCACCACCGCCACGCAGAGCGTGACCACGTTGAGACGGCGCAGCAATTGCGCGTTTCGGCCCGCGCTGGCCACCAACTTGCCATCAACCATCCTGAACGAAGGCTAATCCTGCTTGTAATCTCTCACTGACCCAACAACACGCAAGATCGGGAGACCACACATGGCTGAGCGGAACACGAGCAAGCGAATCCTCATCGCCACCCTGGGACTGCTACTCACTGCGAGCGCCTGCGGCGGCGGGTCAAGCGACTTGAGCAACTCCAGTGCTGCCACTGCAAACCAGTACGACGGCTGCTCCAATGAAGGCGACGTTGCACAAACCCCCGACGGCATGTCGTTGCAATGCGTCACCAACTCCGTCGGTGAGTTGATGTGGGATGCCGCACCAACGCCCACCACGTTGGACGCCGGGTCGATTGCCGACGCCACCTCCACCACGATGGCCATGTCGGGTGCATCCGGCACATCGGTGATTCCGCTCAAGTCCATTCTTGGTGGCGACTGCGACCCGAACGGCCCGGCGGGTTACTCCGCAGGCATCGGCGATGCAAAACAGTGGAGCCACGTGGTGCCGCTCGGCGCCATGGTGGGAACGCACGTAACGCCCGTCGACCATATATACGTCTATTACCCGAAGGGCTCCGACAACAGCGCGCCCGGCACGTTCACCGTGACCTCACCGGCCGACGGCACGATCGTGAACATCGAAGATTTCCAGAAGTCCAACGGGTATCCGTACCCGGACTACCGCATCGTCATCGCCCATTCGTGCGACCTCTACAGCGTGTTCATTCACGTGGGCGAACTGCAGGGCCCCGCGGTCGAGGCAGCGGCCGATGCCGCACGCAACGGCAGCTGGTCGGGCAGCATCGCCGTAAAAGCGGGCGATGTCATTGCCGGTGAGTCCAGGAGTCCGAACTACGACTTCTCCACGTTCGCCACCAAAGCGATGGTGACCCTGTTGAATCCCAACTCGTACCGCGAGAAGGAAACGTGGAAGCCGTACACGGCGAACCCGTTCGACTACTTCCCCGCCGCCATCACCGCTGCGTACGAAGCCAAAACGCTGCGCACCGTCGCACCAGTCGGTGGAACGATCTTCTACGACGTCGACGGCACCGCACAAGGACTGTGGTTTGTGAAGGGCACCAACGGCTATCGGGGCGTGGGTGACGAATCGGCCAAGTTCGACAACAACGGCAAGGTTGCGCGCGGCTACTGGGACACGCACCTGGCGTTTGCACCCGACAACGTCGAC